>CAZZZE010000113.1:0-8066 GCA_964658365.1 uncultured Jatrophihabitantaceae bacterium | reverse complement strand
AGACGTGGTCGGCGCAGACGTGTTCGTCAGGGTCCTGGCCGGCGGAGCCGCGACGGACCACGCCTCGAACGCCTTCAGGGACACCGAGACGCGGCGGCGCGCTGCGCCGGACAAGTACGCCGTCACCGCCAGCGAGCCGGAACGCGCCACCCGGTTCGCGGCTGCGTCGGTTGCCGTGAGCTGCCAGGCACGAGGTTGCGTGCTTCGTGCCGTGCCGCGCCACAACTTCGCGGCGAAGGACACCGGCGCCGATCCGGTCACCTGGCCGCGGACGGTGAGCACCTGGCCGGGCCGGGCGGTCAACACGCGACGCTCGGTGCTGAGGAAGACCTCGTTCCCCGAGCTGTATCGGCTGAGGTACAAGGAGGTCTCCCCGTTCGACCGCACGTGCACGTTGACGAGGTCGCCGTCGCCGTTGGCCTGGCGACGCATCTCCATGGTCAGGTAGATTCCGCCGCCCGTCGTGGACAGGGACGGCACGGTGAAGGTCAATTGGGTGACGGCGTTCGTGGCCCTGGTGTGGTCGAGCCGGGCGCCGACCGAGGTCCCCGGGAGGATCGAGCGGAGTCGTCCCACACCCGACGACACGCTGGCGCGCGCGGAGGAGCTGACTGTGTACGACCCGCCGACGGGTGCCGATCCGAACCCGGACCGCACGGTTCGCGCCATGGCGTCACGGACGATGACCGTTGCGGATGTCTGCGCGCCGGCGGCAGCGGTGTGCAACGTAACCACGCCCAGAAAGGTGGCACCGAGCGCGAGGACGGCGAGTCCGGCGACCCGGCGGCGGGCGACAGGACCGAAGACGCGATCCGCCTGCGGGCCGCGCGGGTCCTCGTGGGGCGTCGCGGTGTTGACATGGGCGCCGGCGTGCATGGGTGCTCCTAGGCGAAGACCCCGTCCAGGACGGCGTCGAACATCCCCACGCAGACGCCTGACCGCTCATGCGGTTGACGTTTCTTTACCCAGATCTCACACTCGCTAACGGGCGAGCCGCTAGCGGACCGATCCGCGAAGCAGCACAGCGGGCGCGCCGGGCCGGTACCAGACCGTGACGTCGACGTGGTACTGGGCGTCGCTGGGAATGAGGAACCGGTAGACCGCGGTCGCCGATTGACCGCCAGACAGGGAGCCGGTGAAATTCTTCGTCCCCGCGCCGTAGGAAGGAACGGCAGGTGTCTTCGTCGCCCCGTAGGTCGCAGTCACCTGCACGGTGTCGACCGGGATCGATCGCTGGGAGGAGTTGCGCAGCACAAGGGTCAACGAGACCGTGGCGCGGCCGCTAAGCGCGCCGCGGCCAGCGGCATTGGACACGCCGTGAGCGACGCTGGTCATCTGAACCGACAGGCCGGTCCCGAAATTGGCCGGGCGCCGGATGGGCACGGCCGGCAGGGTCGTCACAGCCTGTGAGGCGACGGTGGAGGGATGAGACCCCGCCTTCGGTGATGTCCGACCCGTCGAGGCCGAACGGGCCGACCCCGTCGAGATGGCCGGCGATGCTGCCGAAGGCTGCGACGCAGCACCGACGGTCGGGGTCGATGACGAGGAGGGGTGGCCGCCGGAATTGTTGCTGCAGCCCGCCACCCCGAACGCCAGCACAGCCAACCCGGCACCCCACACCCGCACGGCTCGCATGAGGACCCGTTTGGATCTCCGTCGACTCATCGTCCGTAGACCCCTCGCTCGGTGTGGTCCCGTCTGCCGATCGGTGGCAGCGTGGGCAACGGTCGTCAGCCGACAGCGGCCAGGGTCGGAGCTACAGCTTGCGCCCCTTCGCCCGGGCCCGCGCCGGGAACCGGCGCCGGGACGGTATCGATCCGGTTACGGCGGCCGGAGGGCTGCCCGATGCGTCGCACTCCTTCGGTGACCAGACGTTCGCACAACGCCTCGTAGCTTGCGGCCACGTCGTTCCAGTCGTAGCGGTATGCAAGCAAGCGCCCCTCCGCCCCGCGTCGGGCGGTATCCATCGGGAACGCCTCGGCGTGCTCGATCTGCGCCGCGAGATCCTCGGCGGTGCGGAAGTACAGCGCCGCGTCCTGAACGACCTCACGGTTGAAGTTGACGTCGTAGGCGATGGTGGCCGCGCCGGCGCCGATGGCCCGCAGCAGCGACGGGTTCGTGCCACCGACCGAGTGGCCGTGCAGGTAGGTGGCGCAGTTCGCGTAGAGCTCGTCGAGCAGGTCCTGGTCCCAGATGCCGCCGGTGAACTGGACGCGCTCGTCGGCGAGCGAGTGGATGCGCGCGGTGTGCTCGTCGGCGTAGGGCGCCGACCCGACGACGACCAACGGCAGCTTCGCCGCGCTGCGGCGGTACCCGTCGACGATCACGTCGACGTGGTTCTCGGGCTCGAAGCGGGCGACCACGAGGTGGAACTTGCCGGACTCGACACCGAGGCGCTGCAGCCGTTCGCGACGCTCGTCGGACACGATGGGCGCACCGTAGGAGATCAACTCGGTGTCCGCGTCGAATTCCATGCGGTAGTAGTCGGCGATGCCCTGGGCATCGGCGATCAGCGCGTCGGACCACCGCACGGCCATCGACTCGGCCAGCCGGTAATAGCGACGGCCGAGGCCCTGCCACTTGCTGCGCATCCATTCCAGCCCGTCGACGTGCGTGGCCACCGGAATGCCCTCAGCGCGCAACAGCGGGATGAACGGCGCATTGGCCGAATTGAAGACGATGGCGACGTCGACGGGGTGCTTGCGCAGGTGTAGCACCGACAGGCCGGTGTGGCTGAGCGTCTCGAGCGCCTTCTTGCTGATGGCCGGGAGGTGGACGAGTTGCATCCCCTCGTACTGGTCGAGCAACTCACCGCTGTCCTGCGCATTGGCCTTACGGCAGTACACGACAACCTCGTGACCGGACTTCACCAGGCGCTTGCCCACTTCTTCGACACAGGTCTCGAAGCCCCCGTACCGAGCCGGCAACCCCCGCGTGCCTACCAGTGCAATCCTCATTCGCGAATCCCCCCGATTCTCGAAAATGGTCTTGAGTTGTCAAACGCTCCTGTCGGCAGCCCCCTGCCGTCAGCGACCTGACTCAGCCGATCGCGTCGGACGTCCCTTCGGGCTGCCATCCGCCGCACGGACCGGCGTCGCAGGCGTCACACCGCGTGGGCGCAGCCGCGGAACGCGGCACCGAGCCCGGACAACGTGTGTGAAACATGATCCCCCGATGTGCGCACGGCCCGCCTGAGCGGTGCCGTACGGATCCCCCGTCTGTGAGCTTCCGGTTGGAAGAGCACAGCGCCGCTCGCTCGAACACGACTGCGACCACACATGTATACCGTGTTAAGTCTTGGCCTGCTAGTCCTGGACCCGACAGGCCGGAAAGTGGTCACGTGAACGCCCGCTGATCGTCCGGCAACGAGCAGCGGGCGGGCGGAAGGCAAAGACGCGCCGCACGGCTAGGTGCTGCGAATAAAACGAATCGTCGGCCGTCCCCCGAGCGACCGACGATTCGGTCTCCTGTATAGCTGGTCCCGCACCGCATTCATAGAGTCAGGCACGAAAAGGCTCGCATTGCAACGTGTTGCAACTGGGCCGTTACCCACGGTGGCATCGACCATTTGTCTGGTTTGCTGTCCCGCACTGTCCGACTTGTCGGATTCTTTCGACGTGGCCCTCACGTTCCGTAATAACCGTCGCGCGCGGAGTCAATTACCCGCAGTAATGGAGATTATTGCGTAATGCATAATAACGACATATGCGGAACAGCATTACCGGCCGGCTTTATGCGCATGCTGAACCGATGACGACAGTAGCTGGGCCTTGCCATACGGGCCCGCCTGCGTCATTGCCGCTGCTGCTCGAAGTGCCACGCGTCGCGGACCATCGCTGTGAGGTCGCGCGTGGGGCGCCAGCCCAACAGCGACGCTGCGTGTTCGTTGGAGGCGACGAGGACCGGTGGGTCGCCAGCACGGCGCGCAACCTCACTAACCGGAACTTGACGTCCGGTCACGTCCTGGACAGCGGCGAGCACCTCGCGCACCGATGACCCTGAGCCACTGCCGAGATTCACGATCTGGTGCTCGCCCGGCACGCCGGCGCGCAGCGCGAGCAGGTGCGCGTCGGCGAGGTCGATGACATGGATGTAGTCGCGGACGCACGTTCCGTCGGGCGTCGGGTAGTCGGTGCCGAACAGCGACAACTCCGGTCCCTGCCCCGCGGCCGCCCGCAGGGCGAGTGGGATGAGATGCGTCTCGGTGGCATGCCGCTCACCGTAGGAGCTGCCCTCGGCGTCGATCAGGGCGCCGGCGACGTTGAAGTAGCGCAGGCTCGTCGCGGCCAGACCATAAGCGTGGGCGTAGTCGGCCAGGGCGAGGTCGATCGCCAGCTTGGAAGCCCCGTACGGATTGCCGGGCCGCGCCGGCGCCGTCTCGCGGATGGGCTGTTCGTCGGTCTGGCCGTACGTCGCGGCCGAGGACGAGAACACGATGCGCGGCACCCCGTGAGCGCGCAGGGAGTCGAGCAGGGCGACGGTGCCGACCACGTTGTTGCGCCAGTACAGCGCGGGCTCGCCGACCGACTCCCCGACGAGTGACTTCGCCGCGAAGTGGATCACCGCGTCGACGGCCCAGTCCCCGAGTACCGGGTCGAGCGCGGCGATCGACAGCTGGTGGAACTCGGCGGCCGGGGGGACTGCGTCGGCGTGCCCGGTGGACAGATCGTCGACGACCACGACCTGATGGCCCTCGGCCAGCAGCCGCGCCGACACCACGCTGCCGATGTAGCCGGCGCCGCCGGTGACGAGAACCCGCATGCCGGCGACGCTACCGGAGCCGACCTCGGTGCTCGCCCTGATCTGACCGTGCCTGCGCACAGCCCGCCCACCTGGTCCAGAATCACAGGGTGACCGAGACCAGCGACAGCGCCGAGCCGACCCCCGAGCCGCTGGGCGACGAGATCGACGACGCCGATCTGCGGGCCGACGTCCGCCGCGTCGGCGGCCTGCTCGGCGAGTCCCTGGTCCGCCAGCAGGGCGGCGCCGCACTGGAGCTGGTCGAACAGGTCCGGGCGCTGACCAAGGCCAGCAAGTACGGCGATCCGGACGCCTCGGTGCGGGTACGGGCCTTGCTCGCCGACCAACCCATCGAGACCGCGACGGTCCTCGTGCGGGCGTTCTCGGCCTACTTCCACTTCGCCAACGTCGCCGAGCAGGTCCATCGGGTGCGCGCGCTGCGCAGCCGCCCCGACGACGAGGGCTGGCTGACCCGCGCGGTGGCCGACGTCGCCACCGAGCTGGGCGCCGGGGGCCTGCGCGACTCGCTCGAGGGCCTGGCCGTGCGGCCGGTGTTCACCGCGCACCCGACCGAGGCCAGCCGGCGCTCGGTGCTCACCAAGCTGCGCCGTATCGCCGACATCCTGGGCGCGGCCACCGAGCCGGGCACCGCCGCCCGCGCACGGCAGGATCGCGACCTCGCCGAGCTCGTCGACCTCGTCTGGCAGACCGACGAGCTGCGGCAGAACAAGCCGTCGCCGGTCGACGAGGCTCGCAACATCGTCTACTACCTGCAGGACCTCGTGAACGAGACGTTGCCCGACCTCGCCACCGACCTGGCCGTCGAGGCGGCCCGGCACGGCGTCGAGCTGCCCACCGGCGCGCACCCGCTCACCTTCGGCACCTGGATCGGCGGTGATCGCGACGGCAACCCCAACGTCACGCCGGCCATCACCCGCGACGTGCTGCGCATGCACCACCACGTCGCGGCCCGGGCCGTCGACCGCCAGCTCGACGCCCTGATCGCCGAACTGTCCTCGTCCACGGCCGTGGTGCCCGCCTCACCCGAGTTGCTGGCGTCGCTCGAGGCCGACCTCGAGGTGCTCGACATCGACCCCCGCCTCGTCACCCTCAACGCCACCGAGCCCTACCGGCTCAAGCTGACCTGCATCAAGGCGAAGGTCGCCAACACCCGCCGCCGGGTCGACGACGGCTCGGCCCACCACCCCGACCGCGACTACCTGGGTTCGGCGCAGCTGCTGGCCGAACTGGAGCTGCTGGGCACGTCGCTGCGCGCGAACGCCGGCGGCCTCATCGCCGACGGCGTGCTGGCGCGGGTGCAGCGCACCGTCGCCGTGTTCGGCCTGCACCTGGCGACCATGGACGTCCGCGAGCACTCCGACGCCCACCATCACGCGGTCGGGCAGCTCGTCGACCGGCTCGTCGAGGAGACCTGGTTGTACGCCGACGTGCCGCGCGACTACCGGCTGCGGCTGCTGTCGAAGGAGCTGCGCTCGCGCCGCCCGCTCGCCGGGTCACCTCCGCCGCTGGACGAGGCCGGCGCGAAGACCATCGCGGTGTTCGACGAGATCCGCGATGCGCTCGACACCTACGGCCCCGAGGTCATCGAGAGCTACATCATCTCCATGACGCACGGCGCGGACGACGTGCTGGCCGCCGTCGTGCTGGCCCGCGAGGCCGGGCTGGTCGACGTCCACGGAGCGGGTACCGACGGCGCCCGCGAGCCGTTCGCGCGGATCGGCTTCGTGCCGCTGCTCGAGGAGGTCGACGAGCTGCGGGCGGCCGGCGAGATCCTCGACGACCTGCTCTGCGACCCGACCTACCGCCTCGTCGTCCGGCTGCGCGGTGACGTTCAGGAAGTCATGCTCGGGTACTCCGACTCGAACAAGTCGGCCGGGATCGCCACCTCGCAGTGGGAGATCCACCGCGCGCAACGCACGCTGCGCGACGTCGCTGCCCGCCACGGCGTCCGGCTGCGGCTGTTCCACGGCCGGGGCGGCACCGTCGGGCGCGGCGGCGGCCCGACCTACGACTCGATCCTGGCCCAGCCGTGGGGCGTGCTCGACGGCGAGATCAAGTTCACCGAGCAGGGCGAGGTGATCAGCGACAAATACGCGCTGCCCGAGTTGGCCCGCGAGAACCTGCAGCTGACCGTGGCCGCCACCCTGCGGGCGTCGAGCCTGCACCGCTCACCGCGGCAGTCCGGTGCGCAGCTCGACCGGTGGGACGAGTGCATGACGCTCGTCAGCGACACCGCGTTCGGCGCGTACCGCGCCTTCGTCGACCACAAGGACCTGCCCGAGTACTTCATGACCTCGACGCCCGTCGAGCAGCTGGGCTCGCTCAACATCGGCTCGCGGCCGTCGAAGCGACCCTCCGGCGGGGGCGGCATCGACGGCCTGCGGGCGATCCCGTGGGTGTTCGGCTGGACGCAGTCCCGACAGATCGTCCCGGGGTGGTTCGGCGTCGGCACCGGCCTGGCCGCGGCGCGCAAGGAGGGCCTCGAGGACGTCCTCGGCGAGATGTTCGCTGACTGGCACTTCTTCCGCACGTTCATGTCCAACGTCGAGATGACGCTCGCCAAGACCGACCTCGAGATCGCAGCGCACTACGTGAACACGCTGGTGCCCGAACCGCTGCGGCACCTGTTCGACGTCGTGCGCGAGGAGCACGAGCGCACCGTCGCCGAGGTGCTGCACGTGACCGGAGAACAGCGACTGCTCGATGACTCCCCGGTGCTGCAGCGCACCTTCGACGTCCGCGACGCCTATCTGGACCCCATCTCCTACCTGCAGGTCGACCTGCTGGCCAGGGTGCGGTCCGCCGACGAATCCGAGGTCTCGCCCGATCTGCGGCGCGCCCTGCTGCTCACCGTCAACGGCGTGGCCGCCGGGCTGCGCAACACCGGCTGATCAGGCACGAGCCAACTTCTCGGCCAGCGCTTCCTGCCAGGCGTGGGCGTGGGCCTCGTTACTGTCTACCAGTGTGCCATCAATATCGAATATTACTGCTTTGAAACGTGTCTGGGCCATATTTATAATCCTCCACTTCAAATCTTAGCAATATTCTGACCGAGAAGTTTGCAAAGGACTTATGCGGAGTCGCAACATTTTTGCAATACGATTCCCGTTAAGTAATGTTTAGCTCCTGCCAGTTGGTTGGGCCGGGACTTGGTTTCTTAAGGGTTTCACCCGCCACCAGGCTGGGATTGCCCCAGCATGGTGTTTAGCTTCATGCTTACCTGGTAAGAGATAGTCGCCATCTCCTCGGCGGAGTAAGGCATATCATGGTCGAGCCACCACAAGACAGCCCCAATCGAAGCGCTT
>CAZZZE010000112.1:0-8111 GCA_964658365.1 uncultured Jatrophihabitantaceae bacterium | reverse complement strand
GTCCCGATCATCGCGCGGACCGCCAGGGCATTAGGGCGGGCCGGCCTTCGTAGGATTGCCCGGTGACCGACACCCCTCGACCCGACGCACCTCAGTTGCCGACGCACTTCGTCCCGGCCGACGTCGAGGGCCCGCTCTACGAGCGCTGGGTCGAGCGGGGCTACTTCACCGCCGATCCGAGCAGTGACAAGCCACGCTTCTCACTGGTCATCCCGCCGCCGAACGTCACCGGCAGCCTGCACCTCGGGCACGCCCTCGAGCAGTCGATGATGGACGCCCTGACGCGTCGGGCGCGCATGCGCGGCTTCGACACCCTGTGGCTGCCCGGCATGGACCACGCCAGCATCGCGGTGAACAACCTCGTCGAGCGCTACCTGGCCGAGACCGAGGGCAAGGGCCGCTTCGACTACTCCCGCGAGGAGTTCGTCGACAAGGCGTGGGAGTGGAAGAACCGCTACGGCGGGCAGATCCTCGGTCAGATGCGCCGCCTCGGTGACGGCGTCGACTGGTCGCGCGAGCGCTTCACGATGGACGAGGGCCTGTCGCGGGCCGTCCAGACGATCTTCAAGCGGCTCTACGACGACGACCTGATCTACCGCGCCGAGCGGATCATCAACTGGTGCCCGCGCGACCTCACCGCGCTGAGTGACATCGAGGTCGACCACGCCGACGAGCCCGGCGAGCTGGTGTCGATCCGGTACGGCGCCGGCGATGCGTCGATCGTGGTCGCCACCACCCGCGCCGAGACGATGCTGGGCGACACGGCGGTGGCCGTCCACCCCGACGACGAGCGCTACCGGCACCTGGTCGGCACCGAGGTGGCGCTGCCACTCACCGACCGGCGCATCCCGATCATCGCCGACGACCACGTCGACCCGTCGTTCGGCACCGGTGCGGTGAAGGTGACGCCGGCGCACGACCCGAACGACTTCGAGATCGGCCGCCGGCACGACCTGCCGATGCCGACGATCATGGACGAGCGGGCCGTCATCACCGCGCCCGGCCCGTTCCAGGGCCTGAACCGGCTCGAGGCGCGCACCGCGATCGTCGCGGCACTACGCGAGGACGGGCGGATCGTCGCCGAGAAGCGCCCCTATGTGCATTCGGTGGGGCACTGCTCGCGCTGCGAGACCGTCGTCGAGCCGCGCCTGTCGCTGCAGTGGTGGGTGCGCGTCGAGGCGCTGGCCAAGGCGGCCGGCGACGCGGTGCGCGACGGCCGGGTGGTCATCGAGCCGGCGTCGATGGCCGGCCGGTACTTCCAGTGGGTCGACGGCCTGCGCGACTGGAACATCAGCCGCCAGCTGTGGTGGGGGCACCGCATCCCGGTCTGGTACTCACCCGACGGCGACGACGTCTGCCTCGGCCCCGACGAGCAGGCGCCGGCGGGCTGGACGCAGGATGAGGACGTCCTGGACACCTGGTTCTCCTCGGCGCTGTGGCCGTTCTCGACCCTCGGCTGGCCCGACGACACCGCCGACCTGCGCGCCTACTACCCGACCACCGTCCTGGTCACCGGCTACGACATCCTGTTCTTCTGGGTGGTGCGGATGATGCTGTTCGGCCTCTACGCGATGGACGGCGCCGAACCGTTTCAGACGGTCCTGCTGCACGGGCTGGTGCGCGACCCGTCGGGCAAGAAGATGTCGAAGTCGCGCGGCAACGTGATCGACCCGCTGCTCTGGATGGACACCTACGGCGCCGACGCGACGCGGCTGTCGCTGCTGCAGGGTGCGAATCCCGGCGCCGACCAGGCCGTCAACGAGGAATGGGTGGTCGGCGCCCGCAACTTCTGCACCAAGCTCTGGAACGCGACGCGCTTCGCGATGATCAGCGGCGCGACGGTCGAGGGGCCGGTGCCCGCGGACGTCAGCGGCCCGGACGCGTGGATCCTGTCGCGGCTGGCCGAGGTGATCACCGAGGTCGACGCGCTCTACGAGCGCTACGAGTTCGCCAAGATCGCCGACGTGCTCTACCACTTCGCGTGGGACGAGGTGTGCGACTGGTACATCGAGCTGGCCAAGCTCTCGCTCAACGGCCCAGGCGGCGACGCCACCCGCCGCGTGCTCGGCGAGGTCCTCGACGCGCTGCTGCGGCTGCTGCACCCGATGGTGCCGTTCGTGACCGAGGCGCTGTGGACCGCGCTCACCGGCGGGGAGTCGGTCGTCGTCGCCGACTGGCCGGTAGCCGACACCGTGCGCGTCGACCCGTCGGCGACCGCCGACGTCGCGACCATCCAGGCCGTGGTCACCGAGGTGCGCCGGTTCCGTTCCGATCAGGGCGTGAAGCCCTCGCAGCGGGTGCCGGCGAGGGTGACGGGCGCGTCGGCGACGACCGAGCCGGCCATCCGGGCGCTGCTGCGCCTCGACGAGCCGGACGACGGCTTCGCGGTGACGGCGTCGCTGACCACCGGCCTCGGCGTCACCGTCGACTTCGACCTGTCCGGCACCATCGACGTGGCCGCCGAACGCGCCCGGTTGACCAAGGACCGGGCCGCCGCGGAGAAGGAGCGCGCGGTCAACGCCGGCAAGCTGGGCAACGAGGCGTTCACCGGCAAGGCGCCCGACGCCGTGGTGGCCAAGGTCCGCGACCGGCTCGCCGCGGCCGAGGCGGAGCTGGTGCGCATCGACGCGGCGCTGGCCGCCCTCCCGTAACGCTCGGCGTCCGTAGACTGGCGCGTTGTGGCAGTGACCGAGAAGCAGAGGTACGCGCAGGAGCTGCGCGAGGTCGAGGCGGACATTTTCAACCGTCGCGGCGAGGGGCACGTCAACCCGACGAACGAGCGCATGCGGGCCCTCGTCGACCTGCTCGGTGACCCGCAGAAGGCCTACCGCGCGATCCATCTCACCGGCACCAACGGAAAGACCACCACGGCCCGGATGATCGACGAACTGCTGCGCGCGTTCGGCGTCCGCAGCGGGCGCTACACCAGCCCGCACCTCGAGCGGGTCACCGAGCGCATCGTCATCGACGGCGAGCCGATCAGCGACCGGGTGTTCGTCGAGGGCTACCGCGAGATCGAGCCGTACATCGAGATGCTCGACGCCCGCTTCGATACCCCGCTGTCGTTCTTCGAGATCGTCACCGCACTGGCCTACGCGATCTTCGCCGACGCCCCCGTCGACGTCGCGGTCGTCGAGGTCGGCATGGGCGGGTCGTGGGACAACACCAACGTCATCGACGCCGAGATCGCGGTGGTGACGCCGATCGGGATCGACCACTCGCAGTACCTCGGCAACACCGTCGAGCAGATCGCGGCCGAGAAGGCCGGGATCATCAAGCCCGATTCGATCGCGATCCTGGCCGCGCAGCCGAACGAGGCCGCCCCTGTGCTGGTCCAGCGGGCCGTCGAGGTCGGCGCGACCATCGCGCGTGAGGGCATGGAGTTCGGCGTGCTCGACCGCGAGATCGCCGTCGGCGGCCAGCTGCTGAGCCTGCAGGGGCTGGGCGGCCAGTACGACGAGGTGTTCCTGCCGCTGTTCGGGGCCCATCAGGCGCAGAACGCCGCGGTCGCGCTGGCGGCCGTCGAGGCGTTCTTCGGCGCCGGCGGGCAGACCGGCGCGCTGGACATCGAGATCGTGCGCGAGGCGTTCGCGGCCGTCCGTTCGCCGGGCCGCCTCGAGCCGATCCGCTCAGCCCCCACGATCCTGCTCGACGCCGCCCACAACCCGGCCGGCATGACCGCCACCCTCGCCGCGGTGGGGGAGTCCTTCCAGTTCCGCCGGCTCGTCGGGGTGCTGGCCGTGATGGCCGACAAGGACGCCACCGGCATCGTCGAACTGCTCGAACCCGCGCTCGACGAGCTCGTCGTCACCGAGGCGTCGTCGACCCGCAGCCTGGACGCCGACTCCCTGGCCGCCATCGCCGTGCCGGTCTTCGGCGCCGACCGCGTCACCGTTGAACCGCGTCTCGACGATGCGATCGAGACGGCCGTCCGGCTCGTCGAGGACACGCCCGACGAGATCGTCTCGGGCGCCGGCGTGCTGATCACCGGCTCGGTGTTCGCAGTGGGCGAGGCCCGCATGCTGCTGGGCGGCGAGCAGGGATGAGCGAGGCGGACGGCGCGCCGTTCGAGCCGACGCCCGAACAACTCGAGGCCCGCGCCCGGCGGGCCAACCGTGCCACCCGCGGAGCGCTGGCCGCCGTCCTGTGCCTCGAGGCCGTCGTCGTGCTGCTCGTGCCCCGCGCCATCGCCTTCACCACCGGCCTGGGCACCACCCGCACGGTGATCCTGGTGACGCTGGCCGTGCTGCTGGTGCTGGTGGGCGGCCTGCTGCGCCGGCCCTGGGGCATCGCGGTCGGCTCGGGCATGCAGGTGCTGTTCACCGCCACCGGCATCCTGATCCCGACGATGTTCGTCGTCGGAGTCATCTTCGCCGCCATCTGGGGGCGGCTGCTGATGCTGCGCCACGAGATCGTCGGCTCGCCCGGCGGGCTGCGGATGCTCGCCGGCTGAGCGCGTGCTGGATCGGCGCATATCGCCGCTCGGTAACCTCGCGCCGTGAGCACCGAACGCACCCTCGTCCTCGTCAAGCCCGACGGCGTGCGCCGCGGCCTGTCCGGCGAGGTGATCCGCCGCATCGAGGCCAAGGGCTACGTGCTGGTCGCGCTCGAGCTGCGCACGGCCACGCCCGAGCTGCTGGCCGAGCACTACGCCGAGCACCTCGGCAAGCCGTTCTACGAGCCGCTGGTCGAGTTCATGCTCTCCGGGCCGGTCGTGGCCATGGTCCTGCAGGGCGAGCGGGTCATCGAGGGGTTCCGCTCGCTGGCCGGCGCCACGGACCCGACCACTGCTGCGCCCGGCACCATCCGCGGCGACCTCGGGCGCGACTGGGGCGCGAACGTGCAGCAGAACCTCGTGCACGGCTCGGACTCCGCCGCGTCCGCGCAGCGCGAGATCGAGCTGTGGTTCCCCGCCGGCGCGAGCTGAGGATTCGTCACAAGAGCACCACCTGACCCGCGCGTCGCAGCGCTGATCGCGGTCCCCGCAACCCTACGATCGCGACAGGCTGTATCTGCGCTGATCCGGATTGGTTGCTCGTGACGTTCACCCCGCTCGCCCGACGTGCGATCTCCTCGCGCGTCTCGCAACGCGGCGGGGACCTGCTCGGCGGTGATCTGGCCGTCGATCTGGGCACGGCGAACACGCTGATCTACGCGCGGGGTCGCGGCATCATGCTCAACGAACCGTCGGTCGTCGCGCTCGACGTCACGACCAACTCGGTGGTCGCGGTGGGCGTCGAGGCCAAGCGCATGATCGGCCGCACGCCCGATCACATCCGTGCCGTGCGGCCGCTGCAGGACGGCGTCATCGCCGACTACGACGTCACCTCCGAGATGCTGCGCTACTTCGTGCGCAAGGTGCTGCGCCGCCGCGGCGCGTTCACCGGGCCGCGCATCGTCGTCTGCGTGCCGTCGGGCATCACCAGCGTCGAGCAGCGGGCGGTCAGCGAGGCCGCCTACGCCGCCGGCGCCCGAAAGGTGCACACGATCTCCGAGCCGATGGCCGCGGCGATCGGCGCCGGGCTGCCCGTCAACCAGCCGTCCGGATCGATGGTCGTGGACATCGGCGGCGGCACGACCGAGGTCGCCATCCTGGCGCTCGGTGGGATCGTCGCCTCGACCAGCGTCAAGGTGGCCGGCGACGCGCTCGACACCTCGATCGTCGACTTCGTCCGAGCCGAGTTCTCGCTGCTCGTCGGCGACCGCACCGCGGAAGAGCTCAAGATCAGCGTTGGTTCCGCCTTCCCGACCTCCGGGCCGAAGACGGCCGAGATCCGCGGCCGCGAGGTCAGCACCGGGCTGCCGCGCAACGTCGCGATCTCCGCCGACGAGCTGCGCAAAGCGATGGACCCGCCCATCGTGCGCATCGTGGCCGCGGTCCGCGCGACGCTCGACCGGTGCCCGCCCGAGCTGGCCGGTGACCTGTTCGCCGGCGGCATCGTCCTGGCCGGCGGCGGCGCCCTGCTCCGGGGTATCGACGCCCGGTTGCAGCACGAGCTCGGCGTGCCCGTCCAGGTCGCCGAACGCCCCCTCGACTCCGTGGTCCTCGGCACCGCGACCGTGGTCGAGCACTTCGACCAGCTGCATCGCGTCGTCGTCGACGGCCACCGACGCTGATCCGGGCTGCTCGTGCGTCAGCTCACCCGACGGCAGCGAACGTCGGCCCTCGTCCTGGCCGTCGTGGCGCTGTGCTTCCTCACCCTCGACCTCGGCGGCGGCAGCCTGCGCGCGGCGCACAGCGGGGTGCGGGGCACCCTCGGCTCGCTGTACCGCGGCACCGACTCGGTACTCGGGCCGGTGCGCGACTGGGTGAGCGGGCTGCCCACGGCCGGCTCGAACCAGCGTCGTATCGACGCGCTGCGCCACGAGAACACCGAGCTGCGCGGCCGGCTGAACGCGCAGGCGTCCGACCGCAGCACCAGCGGCCAGCTCGCCACGCTGCAGCGCGCCGCGGACGGCACGGACCACACGCTGCTGCCCGCCCGGGTCGTCGCGTTCGGTCCGGGACAGGGTTTCGACTGGACGGTCACCGTCGACGTGGGCACCGTCGACGGCGCGCGGACCGGGCAGACCGTCACCGACGGCGCCGGGCTGGTGGGCCGGGTGCTGCACGCCGACGCGAACAGCTCGATCGTCCTGCTCGCCGCCGATCCGGACTCCGGCGTCGGTGTGCGCGACACCCGTACCGGCGAGATCGGCGTGGCCACCGGCAACCGCAGCAAGGGTTTCGTGTTCCAGCCGCTCGACCCCGAAGCCACGGTCAAGGTCGGCGACCGCCTCATCACCGGGCCGACCGGCTCGAGCAGCTACGTCGCGGGACTGTCGGTCGGCACGGTCACCGCAGTGCGCACGGCGTCCGACGGATCGACGCGGGCCACCGTGCGGCCGACGACCTCGCCCACCGCTGTCGACCTGGTCGGCCTCATCACCCGGGCCGCCACCAGCGTCGCCGGCCGCGATCCAGTCACCCCGAACCGATGACGGGCGACCGGTGACCCGCGGACGGGTGGCGGTGGCCGCCGCGGGCATCCTCACCGTGCTGCTGCTGCAGGCCGCGCTGATCGGTCCGGTCGTGGCCCCCTACGCGGTGAGCCTGCCGCTCGTGCTGGTGGCCGCGGTGGGACTGGTCGACGGGCCGGCAACCGGGCTCGGCTTCGGCTTCACGGCCGGCCTCGTCGCCGATCTGGGTTCAGCTCACCCGGCCGGTGTGTTCGCGCTCGTCTGGATGTGCGTCGGGCTGCTGTGCGGGCTGGTCGCCGACCGGCAGAGCCTGCGGCGCGACGCCGTCACGGCCGGCGTGGTCAGCGGCCTCGGCAGCAGCGTCGCCACCCTCTTCCTGGCGCTGGTGACCAGCCGCGCGGGCGCCCTGGACGCCGTGCGCGATCTCGCGCCGTCGGCGGTCGGCGACGTCGTGCTTGCGTTCGCCGTGCTCGCCCTCGTCCGCCGGATGCTGCACTCCGACGCGCTGCGCAAGCCGGCGCCCGTCTACACCGAGCTCACCGGGGTCGGCCGTGGTTGACGCGACGCTGGTCCGACCCGGCGCCCCGAGCGCAGGACGCCCGCCCGGGCCGCGCACCACCGCGCGCCAGCGGCCGCCGACGCCGCGGCGGCTGGGCATCGTCGTCGCGCTCGTCGTGTCGATGATGCTGACGCTGTTCGCGCGGCTGTACTACGTGCAACTGCTCGACCCGCACAAGCCGACGCAGACGGCCCAGGCCACCCACGACGGCGCCATCGTGCTGACCGCGCCGCGCGGCGAGATCGTCGACTCGCAGGGCCGGGTGCTGGTCGGCAACACGACGGTGCAGACGGTCACCGTCACCCGCGACGTCCTGCAGCGCCGGGCCGACAAGGGCCGGGCGGTGCTCACCCGGCTCGGCGCCCTGCTCGGCACGACGGCGACCGCGCTGGCCAGGGAGATCACGCCCTGCTCGCCGAAGGTCGCCGCGCCCTGCTCGACCGGGCAGCCTTACGCGCCGGTCACCGTCGCCAGCAAGGTGGCGACGAACGTTGTGCTGGCCATCAGCGAGCACCGCGAGCAGTACCCGGGCGTCGCGGTCGTCACGGTGAGCCAGCCGACGTACCCAGGCGGGTCGCTGGCCGCGCAGGTG
>CAZZZE010000111.1:0-8114 GCA_964658365.1 uncultured Jatrophihabitantaceae bacterium | reverse complement strand
AGCGGCAGCACGCCCATGCCGATCAGGTTCGAGCGGTGGATGCGCTCGTAGGACTGCGCGATGACGGCCCGCACACCGAGCAGCGCGGTGCCCTTGGCCGCCCAGTCGCGCGACGAGCCCGAGCCGTACTCCTTGCCGGCCAGGACGACCAGCGGCGTGCCGGCCGCCGCGTAGTGCTCCGACGCCTCGTACACCGAGGTGACCTCGCCGCCGGCGGTGAAGTCGCGGGTGAAGCCGCCTTCCGTACCGGGCGCGATCTGGTTGCGCAGCCGGATGTTCGCGAACGTGCCGCGAATCATGACCTCGTGGTTGCCGCGGCGTGAGCCGTAGCTGTTGAAGTCGCTCCGGTCGACGCCGTGCTCGGACAGGTACTTGCCGGCGGGGGAGTCGGCCTTGATCGAGCTGGCCGGGCTGATGTGGTCGGTGGTGACCGAGTCGCCCAGCTTGAGCAGCACCCGCGCGCCCTCGATGTCGCTGACGGGCGAGGGGTCGGCCGACATGCCCTCGAAGTACGGCGGCTTGCGGACGTAGGTCGAGTCGGGGTCCCAGTCGAAGGTGTTGCCCTCGGGCGTCGACAGGCCGCGCCAGCGCTCGTCGCCGGTGAACACGTCGGCGTAGTCGGCGCTGTACATCTCGCTGGCGATGGCGGAGTCGATCGTCTCCTGGATCTCCTGCGGGGTGGGCCAGATGTCGTGGAGGTAGACCTCGGCGCCACCCTCCCCGATGCCGAGCGGCTCGTTCAGCAGGTCGATGTCCATCGACCCGGCGAGGGCGTAGGCGACGACCAGCGGCGGCGAGGCCAGGTAGTTCATCTTGACGTCGGGGTTGATCCGGCCCTCGAAGTTGCGGTTGCCGGACAGCACCGCGGTGACCGCGAGGTCACCCTCGTTCACGGCGGTCGACACCTCGTCGATGATCGGGCCCGAGTTGCCGATGCATGTGGTGCAGCCGTAACCGACCAGGTTGAAGCCGAGCTTCTCGAGGTAGGGCGTCAGGCCCGCGCGGTCGTAGTAGTCGGTGACGACCTTCGACCCCGGCGCCATCGTCGTCTTGACCCACGGCTTGCGGGTGAGGCCCTTCTCGACTGCCTTCTTGGCCAGCAGGCCGGCGCCGATCATGACCGACGGGTTCGAGGTGTTCGTGCACGACGTGATCGCCGCGATGACGACCGCGCCGTGGTCGACGACCGCGTCGGCGCCGTCGATGCTGATCGGCATCGGGTTCGACGTGCGGCCCTGCGCGCCGTTCGCCGCGGAGTGCGTCGCTGCCGGGGCGGATTCGTGCCCGGTCGCCGACGTCGGGTCGGAAGCCGGGAAGGACTCGGCAACCGCCTCGTCCTGCGCGTCCTGGACGGAGTCCCCGTCGACGTAGGAGTTCAGCGCCTCGCGGAACATCGGCTTGGCCGACTTCAGCGGCACGCGGTCCTGCGGGCGCTTCGGGCCGGCCAGCGATGGCTCGACGGTCGACAGGTCGAGTTCGAGCGTCTCGGAGAAGTTCGGCTCGACCGAGGCGTCGTGCCAGAGACCGTTCTCCTTGGCGTACGTCTCGACCAAAGCGATCTGGTCGTCCTTGCGGCCGGTGAACTTGAGGTAGCGCAGCGTCTCGTCGTCGATCGGGAAGATCGCGCACGTCGAGCCGTACTCCGGGCTCATGTTGCCGATCGTGGCCCGGTTGGCCAGCGGCACCGCGCCGACGCCGGGCCCGTAGAACTCGACGAATTTGCCGACCACACCCTGCCTGCGCAGCATCTCGGTGATCGTGAGAACGAGGTCGGTGGCGGTCGAGCCGTCAGGCAGCTCGCCGTTGAGCTTGAAGCCGACCACCTTCGGGATGAGCATGCTGACCGGCTGGCCGAGCATCGCGGCCTCGGCCTCGATGCCGCCGACACCCCAGCCCAGCACGCCCAGGCCGTTGACCATCGTGGTGTGCGAGTCGGTGCCGACGAGCGTGTCGGGGTAGGCGACGCCGCCCCGGCTGAAGATCACGCGAGCCAGGTACTCGATGTTGACCTGGTGCACGATGCCGGTGCCGGGCGGGACGACCTTGAACTGGTTGAAGGCGCCCTGGCCCCAGCGCAGGAACTGGTAGCGCTCGAGGTTGCGCTGGTACTCGAGCTCGACGTTGCGCTCGAAGGAGTCGTGCGCGCCGAACAGGTCGGCGATGACGGAGTGGTCGATGACGAGTTCGGCCGGCGCCAGCGGGTTGATCTTCGAGGCGTCGCCGCCGAGCTCGACGACCGCCTCGCGCATCGTCGCGAGGTCGACGACGGCCGGCACGCCGGTGAAGTCCTGCATCACGACGCGCGCGGGGGTGAACTGGATCTCGGTGTCGGGTTCGGCGGCCGGGTCCCAACCGGCGACGGCGCGGATCTGGTCGGCCGTGATGTTGGCGCCGTCCTCGGTGCGCAGCAGGTTCTCGAGCAGGATCTTGAGGCTGAACGGAAGCTTGTCCGAGCCCTCGACCGCGTCGATGCGGTAGTAGTCGAGTGTCGTGTCGCCGACGCTCAGTGCTGCCCTGGCCCCGAAGCTGTTCTGGTCCGCCGTCACCGCGTGCTCCTCCGTGTCGAGATCTCTTGACGTCAAGATACCACCGGGGCAAGCCTGCCGGTCCGGCGCGCCGCTCGGGTATCCGCAGAGCATCACCCGGGCCTCGGCGACGTAAACTCCGGGCCGTGGTGATGGCGTGACCGGCGGGCGACCGGTCCACACGTGGCGGTACGTGCGCATTGCCGCGTTCATCATCTACGGCTCGGCGCTCGCCTACTTCACCGCCGTCGGCGGCGTGCCCACCGCTCGGCTGCCGCTCGCCGGCATCATCGTCACCGGACTGTTGATCACCCGGCTCGGTCAGGGCTGGCGCCGCCTGGGTCAGGTCTTCGTCGACTGGGCGCCGTTCACCGCCGTCCTGCTGCTCTACGACCGCACCCGTGGGATCGCCGATTCGTTGGGCGTCCCGCTGCACGAGCGCGACATCGTGCATGCCGAGCGATGGGTGTTCGCCGGCATCGATCCGACGGTGTGGCTGCAGAACCACCTCTACGACGCCGCGCGTCCGATGGACGTGCACTGGTACGACGCGGCCTGCACGATCGTCTACACGACGCATTTCCTGGCGACGCCAGTCGTGGCCGCGATCCTGTGGCTACGGGCCCGCCAGATCTGGATCCGCTACATCTCCCGGGTCATCCTCCTGTCGTTCAGCGGCCTGGTGACCTACGTGCTGTTCCCCGAGGCGCCGCCCTGGCTGGCCGCGCGGGACGGCGACCTGGCGCCGGTGGGGCGGCTGTCGGCCCGCGGCTGGATCCTGCTGCACGCGGGGGACGTCAACACCACGCTGGCGAAGGCGCAGACGGCCGGGTCCAACGCGGTCGCGGCCATGCCCTCGCTGCACACCGCTTTCGCCACTCTCATCGCGCTGTTCATCGGCTCGCTGTTCGCCAGCCGGTGGCGCTACCTGTTCGTGCTCTACCCGCTCGCCATGGCCTTCACTCTGGTCTACACCGGCGAGCACTACGTCCTCGACTGCGTCGCCGGCGCGATCTACGCCCTGGCCGTGCACTTCGGCGTCCGGTGGTGGGAGCGCCGGCGCGCGGCGCGCGGTGACGACCCCGCCGACGACATCGCCGAGGCGACCTCGCTCGACAGGGCCAACACCCCGACCGTCGCGGGAGCGCGGACCGGGCTGCCGCTCGAGCGACCCGAACCCGTCTGAGCCCGTTGCCTGGCCAACGACCCGCCGCGCAGCAGACCGTCCACATTTGTGACGTTTGGGGTTCATGTTTCTGGTGGTGCTACTGGCGTTGATGGGACAGTAATGGCACTCTGAGGCTGCCGTGTTCCGTGGGGAGTGCCAGAGGAGTTGTCGTGCAGCGTCTGAGACATGCCCCGACCCGCGTCGCACCACCGCGGATCGTCGCCGCTGTCGCGGTCCTGGCGTTGGCTGCCGCAACCGTGCTGGCCGCTCCGTCCGTGGCGCTGGCGACGCCCACGCCGCCACCGAATCCCACCAACGGCCAGCTGTCGGCCGCCGCGGCCGCCAAGGCCGCGGCGAGCGCGCAGGTCTCCCGGACCTCGGCCGATGTCGGCCGCCTCAGCGGTCAGGTCGCTTCCGCGCAGTCCCAGCTGGCCGCCCTGCAGGGCGCCTCGGAACTCGCCGAGCAGAAGGTCGCCTACGCGGTGTCCCGGCAGCGCGACGGCGAGACCGCGGCGAGTGCAGCGATCGCGGCGAACAGGGCGGCGGTTGCGGCCGTCAAGGCCAATAACGACAACCGGGTGCGCGAGGTGCAGGCCATCTACATGGGTGGCGGGTCCTCCGACGGCGCCACCGCGGCCCTCCTGGAAGCGAAGAACCCGTCCCAGCTGCTCGACCAGAGCACGCTCAGCGACTTCATCGTCAGCAACAAGACCGACGCCATCGGCCGCTCCCAGCGCCTCGCGGTCACCGTGTCGAACAGCGCGGCGAAGGCGCGGCTGGCCCTCCAGCGGCTCAAGGCGCTCACCGCCGCTGCCAAGACCGCACAGCGCGCGGCGGCGGCGGCGGCCTCGCTGCAGGCCGCCCGCAAGGCGTCACTCGAGGCGAGCCTGTCGGCCAGCCAGTCCGAACTGGCCGTCAAGCAGAGCCAGTTCGGCGCGGCCCAGGCGACGTACGTGCGGGTGACCGGCGAGCGCGCCGCCTACGTCCGCTACCAGGCCTACCTCGCCGAGCAACGTCGCATCGCTGCGGCCAAGGCCGCGGCGGCGCGGCAGGCCAAGAAGCTCGCTGCCGAGCGCGCGGCGTCGGAGGCGGCGGCCAGATCGAGCGGCAAGTCGGGCAAGCATCGCAGCGGCTCCGGCAGCAGCTCGGGCGGCAGCACCTACAGCACGCCGGCGCATCCGTCCGGCGGCAGCTGGACGGCCGCCCGCGGGCGCACGGCGGTGAAACGGGCGATGTCCACGCTAGGCACTCCCTACGCGTGGGCCGGCGGCGGCCGGTCCGGGCCCGGCTACGGCGTCTGCGACGCCAGTAACGGTGCCCCGAACGACTGCAACATCAAGGGTTACGACTGCTCGGGTCTCGCGCTCTACGCGTGGGGTCCGTACCTGTCCATGGCGCACTACGCGGCCAGCCAGTACTCGCAGGCCGGGTCCTACCACCCGCCGCTGAGCCAGCTCAAGCCGGGCGACCTGCTGTTCTGGAGCAACGGCGGCGTCAGCGGCATCCATCACGTCGCGATCTACAAGGGCAACGGCCAGATCATCCAGGCCCCGTACAGCGGCGGCTACGTCGAGGTCAGCTCGATGTATGACCCAGGCACGATCTTCGGTGCCACCCGGCCGCTGACCTGACGCGTAGCCTGGTCGGATGACCGTCGACGGGCCACTGCGCGATCGTTTCGGGCGGGTGGCCACCGATCTGCGGATCTCGCTCACGGACCTGTGCTCGCTGCGCTGCACGTACTGCATGCCCGCCGAGGGTCTGGACTGGTTGACCAAGGCGCAGCGGCTGACCGACGACGAGTTCGTCCGGCTCGGCGCGCTGTTCGTCGGGCTCGGCGTCACGTCGGTCCGGTTGACCGGCGGTGAGCCGCTGGTGCACGCGAGCCTGCCGTCGATCATCACCCGGCTCGGTGCGCTGACGCCGCGACCGGCTCTGTCGCTCACCACCAACGGCGTCGCGCTGAGCAGTCAGGCCGAGGCCCTGGCCGCGTCCGGGCTCGAGCGCATCAACGTCTCCCTCGACACCCTCGACCGCCGGCGCTTCGCCGAACTGACGCGCCGCGACCGGCTGCCCGAGGTCCTCGCCGGCATCGAGGCCGCGGCCCGGGCCGGGCTGACGCCGGTGAAGATCAACGCCGTGCTCGCGCGCGGCAGCAACCTGCCCGAGGCGCCCGAGCTGCTGGCGTGGAGCCTTGCGCGCGGGTACCGCTTGCGCTTCATCGAGCACATGCCGCTCGACGCCGACCACACCTGGTCGCGCGAGGAGATGGTCACCGCCGAGGAGATCCTCGAACTGCTGACGAGCGCGGGTTACGAGCTTCGCCCGGCCGGTGCGCGGGGCAGCGCGCCGGCCGAGGAGTTCGAGGTGCTCGACGGTCCGCAGCGTGCGATGTGGGTCGACGACGCACCAAGCGTCGGGATCATCGCCTCGGTCACCCGGCCGTTCTGCCGCGACTGCGACCGGCTGCGGCTCACCGCCGACGGTCAGCTGCGCACGTGCCTGTTCGCGCAGTCCGAGACCGACCTGCGCGGCCCGCTGCGCAACGGCGCGTCGGACGACGAGCTGGCAGCGCTGATCGTCGAGGCGGTGGCCGGGAAGCAGGCCGGGCACGGCATCTCGGCGCTCGACTTCGTGCAGCCCGCGCGGACGATGTCGGCCATCGGCGGCTGACCGCCCACCCGACGGTCGCGGCCGGCGTCAGCCGGGACCGGCCCCGAGCGGCCCGCGATCGAGCAGGAAGCCGCGCCGGCCGAGGAAGGCGGCGAGGTCGTCGGCGTGTTCGGGACAGGCCAGCCAGTGCTTCACCCGGGCCGCGTCGTGCAGGCGGGGGTTGCGCCACGACAGGTCGACGGTCGCCTCGGCCCGGCACTGCTTGGCCGAGCACCGCGGCGCGTCCGGGCGAGCCGGACCGGCGCCGCCCGGTGCAGCGCCGCCCGGCGTAGCGGCGGACTCGGACACCCAGGCACCGTACAGGCTGGCTTGCCGCTCTTTCAGCGTTCCGGCCAGCCGGGTCCCGTACCGTGAATGCGACCGCGCGGGCCGACCCCGGGCGGCAGCGCGCGAGGGAGAACACGTGACGGAGTCCGACCACCAGCACACGCCGGCCAGCGACGCAGCCGATCTCGAACGGGTGATGTTCGAGGTCAAGCGAGTGATCGTCGGTCAGGAGCGCCTGGTCGAGCGTCTGGTCGTCAGCCTCCTCGCGCAGGGGCACTGCCTGCTCGAGGGCGTTCCCGGAGTGGCCAAGACGCTTGCCGTCGAGACGCTGGCCCGCACGGTGGCCGGCTCGTTCTCCCGGCTGCAGTTCACACCCGACCTCGTGCCGTCCGACATCGTCGGTACCCGGATCTACCGGCCCGGCTCCGAGTCCTTCGACACCGAACTCGGGCCGGTCATGGCCAACTTCGTGCTCGCCGACGAGATCAACCGCGCGCCCGCGAAGGTGCAGTCAGCGATGCTCGAGGTGATGGCCGAGAAGCAGGTGACGATCGGCGGCAAGCGTTTCGAGGTGCCGCGCCCGTTCCTGGTGCTGGCCACGCAGAACCCCATCGAGTCCGAGGGTGTCTACCCGCTGCCCGAGGCGCAGCGCGACCGCTTCCTGATGAAGGTCACCGTCGACTACCCCTCCGCGGCCGAAGAGCGCGAGATCGTCTACCGCATGGGCGCCCAGGTGCCGGTGGCCAACGCGGTGCTCTCGACGACCGACCTGCAGCGCCTGCAGGCCACCTCCAGTCGGGTCTTCGTGCACCACGCGATCGTCGACTACGTCGTGCGCCTCGTGCTGGCCACCCGCACGCCGCAGCAGCACGGGCTCGCCGATGTCGCGCAGTGGATCTCCTACGGCGCCAGCCCACGCGCGAGCCTCGGGCTCGTGGCGGCCGGGCGCGCGCTGGCCCTCACGCGCGGGCGCGATTACGTGCTGCCGCAGGACGTTCTGGATATCGCCGTCGACGTCCTGGCCCACCGCCTGGTGCTCAGCTACGACGCCGTCGCTGACGGCGTGCCGGCCGCGCACGCGGTGCGCCGCATCCTGCAGACCGTGCCGCTGCCGCAGGTCGCCTCCCGACAGCGCGCCGGTGGGCCCCCGCCGCAGGGCGGGCAGCAGCTGGTCTTCGGCACGGCGGCACCCGGACCGGACCGGCCCCAGCAGGGTGGACCGCAGCAGCAGGGCGGTCCGTGGGGCGAGCGGTCGGCATGATGCATGGCTGACCCGCCCGAGCACGGTCCGAGCCTCGACCTGCACGAGGGCGACGCGCTGCTGCGCCGCCTCGAGCTGACCGTCCGCAACAAGCTCGACGGCCTGCTCCAGGGCAACTACCTCGGGCTCGTGCCCGGCCCGGGCAGCGAGGCGGGGGAGTCGCGCCAGTACGTCCCCGGCGACGACGTCCGGCACATCGACTGGGCCGCCTCCGCCCGGG
>CAZZZE010000110.1:0-8132 GCA_964658365.1 uncultured Jatrophihabitantaceae bacterium | reverse complement strand
GGCTGCGTCCTGCGCGCGGCGGTGCACGTCCGCGGCAGCGGCCACAGCCGTCGCTGCTACTTCCCGCGCGGCGAGCGAGTCCGCAGACGCGCGTGCGCGCTCCTCGGCCCGCGCAGCCTGCGCGACTGTCACGGCGGCCGCGCGAACCGCGTCCTGTGCCGTGCTCGCGGCCCGCACCGTGTCCGCATAGGTGTCGGCCGCTACCCGGGCCTGTGCGGCCGCGGCGATGGCTGTCGCCTCGGCGACGACGATCGCCGCCGCAGTGGGATCCGGCTCAGGGGCACCGGTCGTGGGCTGCGGGCCGGGCACTGAACCACTCAGCTCGTCCAGCGACGTCGCGAGGATCGTGCGGCAGCTGACCTGGTAGTTCGTCGCGAACAGCGAGGCCCCGATCGCCAGCTGGAGCGCATTGGCCGCGGCCGTCACGACGGCGATGTCCGACGTCGCGACGGTGTCGACGTCGACCTGGGCCGCGAGCAGCCGAGCTTCGGCACTGTCCATCAACCGAGTGCTCGTCCGATCCAGGGTCAACGCGTGGTCCACCGCCCGGCGGGCGATCGTGGTGAACAGCGGATCCGGCGAAATCGACATGGCGTCCCAACGAGCGCGAATTCTCGCGCGGGCACTTGACCGGAGGTGCCACGGCGAGAAGATCTCGTCCGCTCAGGAACTCGGCGACGACCTCAGGAGCTCTACACGCCGACCTTACGCGCAGTAGGGCTCGATCGCGACTGACCGCGAGCAGCTCTAATCTGCCTGCCTACGAACGGTGAACCTGACGTCGCACTGGGTGATCGCCGGCAGTAATCCCCTTTACACCCATCCACAGGGCGAGAGCAACGATATTTGTGTAATCGTTGCCCATATGTCACCGTCTCCCGAGGCCGCGAAACCGCCCCTGACGGGGCGCTCGCCGCACCGGGCAGGGATGGTGCGACGTCGCGGGCGTCCCGGACGGGGCGTCGCAGCGGGGCCGACCCGGGATCCCCGATAGCAGAACACAGGTCGCCACAACAGCCTTCTCGAGGCGGCGACTGCTCGCCAGTGGCCGGCCGGAGTGCCCCACGGCGACGGGGGAACGATCCGAAGTGACGGTGCGCTGCGCCGTCGGGAAAGGCAACACACACATGGCATCACGTTCATACGTGCCTCGGCACGCCGTCATCGCCGAGTCGTCGACCGGTGCAGTCCGCCGTTCGGCGACCGTGCTGGCGACCTCCGTCGGGGTCGCTGCGGTGGCCAGCACCGCCTTCGCCGGCGCCGCCGAGGCGAAGTCCGCGCACAACACGGTGTGGGACCGCGTCGCGAGCTGCGAGAGCACCCGCAACTGGGACATCAACACCGGCAACGGGTACTACGGCGGTCTGCAGTTCGACTCCGGGACCTGGAAGGCCTACCACGGCGGCACGTACGCCAGCCGGGCCGACAAGGCCACGCGGGCCGAGCAGATCCAGGTCGCTCGCCGCGTGCTGAAGAAGCAGGGCGCCGGAGCATGGCCGGTGTGCGGCCCGCGCGCCGGGCTGTCCAAGTCCAGCGGCCATGCCACCAGCGCGGCACTGCCGGCCGATGCCGGTGACGGCATGGGCGGCGGCACGGTCGTTGCCGCCAGCAAGGTCAAGCACCACCTCAAGCAGCACGCCAAGCAGCACCCGGCGAAGGCCAAATCGCGCACCACGCACGGCGCGACCGTCACCGTCCACCGTGGCGACACACTCATCCGGCTGGCGAGCAAGCACCACGTCCACGGCGGTTGGAAGGCGCTCTACCGCGCCAACCACAAGCGGCTGCACAACCCGAACGTGCTGCGGGTCGGCCAGAAGCTCGTCCTGCCGTAGGCAGCAGCTCCACCACGCAACACCAACGCAACGGCCCGGGCCCCCGCCCGGGCCGTTGCCGTCGGTTACGGTCGATCACGAGACCGGCACACCTGACGAGAGGACGCATCGTGGCGTTCGCGACCTACGGCAGCATCGAGGACCTCGAGGCGGCCATCGGTGACGAGATCGGCCCGAGCGACTGGCTCGAGGTGACGCAGGAGCGCGTCAACCTCTTCGCCGACGCCACCGGTGACCACCAGTGGATCCACGTCGACCCCGAGCGGGCGCGCAGCGGCCCGTTCGGCTCCACGATCGCCCACGGCTTCCTCACCCTGTCGCTGCTACCCCACTTCACCGCCCAGCTGCGCGCGATGACCAACGTCCGGATGGCGGTGAACTACGGCCTGAACAAGGTGCGCTTCCCCGCACCGGTCCCGGTGGGCAGTCGGGTGCGCGCCACCAGCTCGGTGCTTACCGTCGACCGCCTCGACGCGCAGTCCGCGCAGGTGGTGACGCGGGTGAGCGTCGAGATCGAGGGAGCCGGCAAGCCGGCCTGCGTGGCCGAGACGGTCGCGCGGATCTACTTCGAGGGCTGATCGCCGCTCACGCGCCCGGCCCGGTGTCCGGCCCGTCGTCGCGCTGATCGCGGTGGCGGCGCTGCTCCTGCACCCGCGCCTCGAGCGCAGCGAGGAACTCGTCGTCGTCGTCCGGCGACGTCGCCCGCAGCCGCGTCGGCCGGGCCGCGCCGACCAGCACGGGGTCGCGCGTCCAGGGCCGGCCGAACACGAGCCAGGCAACCGCACCGATCGCGGTGAGCAGGATGACGACGGCCAGCCACCCCAGTTTCGGCAGGTTGCGCACGTCGTCGCGACGGGCGGTGAGGACGTCGATGATGCAGTAGATCCACACTCCGATGGCGACGACACCCAGGACTGCGTCGAACAGCAGCATGTGTGGACTCCCGTCAGGCTGGACGTCCGAGACGGTACGCGGCGAAGCCAAGGATCAGTTCTGAGCCGCGATCCGCCGCCGCCGGGCTGCAGAGTAGGTTCGCCGTCGTGCCTGCGGACCTGCCCACCGTCGGTCAGGTGCAGCAGGTGCTCGAGGCCTGGTTCGACCCGCGCTGGGCCGAGCCGTGGGACGCCGTCGGGCTGGTGTGCGGGGACCCCGACGAGCCGGTGCGGCGCATCCTGCTCGCGGTGGACGCGGTACCGGCCACGGTCGCCGAGGCGCTCGAGCGCGGCGCGCAGTTGCTGATCACGCACCACCCCTTGCTGCTGACCGGTGTGCACGGCGTCCCGTCCGACGATCCCAAGGGTGCGCTCGTCCACCGGATGATCCGCGGCGGCGTGGCCCACCTCGTCGCCCACACCAACGCCGACGTCGCTGACCCCGGCGTCTCCGACGCCCTGGCGGCGCGGCTCGGGCTCACCGACCTGCGCCCGCTCGACGCGCAGGACGACGCGGCGCTCGACAAGCTGGTGGTCTTCGTGCCGCACGCAGACGCCGAGGCGCTGATCGACGCGCTCGCCGCCGCCGGGGCGGGCCGGCTCGGCGACTACGACAACTGCGCCTGGACGACCACGGGCGAGGGCCGCTTCCGGCCGCAGCCCGGCGCGCAGCCCGCCCTCGGGATCGTGGGCTCCCTCGAGCGGGTGCCCGAGACGCGGATCGAGATGGTCGTGCCGCGGCCGGTCCGCACCGCCGTCGTCGCCGCCCTGCGCGCGGCGCATCCCTACGAGGAACCGGCGTTCGACCTGCTCGCCCAGGCGCCGCTGCCCACCCGCCGCGGCACGGGCCGCATCGGCGAGCTGGCGGCAACCATGACGCTGGCCGCGTTCGCCGACCACGTCGCCGCGGCGCTGCCCGCCACGGTGTGGGGGATCCGGGCGGCCGGCGACCCCGGACGCGCCGTGCGCACCGTGGCGGTGTGCGGTGGAGCGGGCGGCTCGTTGGTCGACGAGGCGCGGCGCCGCGGGGCCGACGCCTACGTCACCGCCGACCTGCGCCACCACCCAGCCGTCGAAGCGGTCACCGAGCTCGGCCCGTCGGCCATGGCTCTGGTCGATGCCGCGCACTGGGCCACCGAGGCGCCCTGGCTCGACGTCCTGGCCGCGTCGCTGCGCGAGCGCTTCGGCGCACCGGGACTCGCAGGGCGCGACGCTACGGTGGAGGTTGAGGTGTCGCAGCTGGTCACCGATCCCTGGACGCTGCACGCGCCGTCGTCCCCGTCCACGCACTCCACGAGGAGCCCGAACCGCACGTGAACGCCGACCCCGCCGACCAGCTCCGCCTGCTCGACCTGCAGGCCGCCGACACCGCGCTCGCGCAGCTGGCGCACAAGCGACGCACGCTGCCCGAACTCGCGTCGCTGGCCGCGCGAGCCACCGCGGCGGCCGAGGCCACGAACCGGCTCATCGACGCGCAGACCCTGGTGGCCGACATCGAGCTCGAGCAGCGGCGCCTCGAGAACGACGTCGACACGGTGCGCACCCGCGCCGCGAAGGACGAGTCCCGCCTGCAGGCCGGTGGCCTGCCGGCGCGCGAGCTCGAGGGCCTGCAGCACGAGATCGTGAGCCTGGCCCGCCGGCAGTCCGCCCTCGAGGACGACCTGCTCGAGGTCATGGAACGCGCCGAGCAGGCCGAGGCCGACCTCGCCGCGGCGCGGGCACAGGAGGAGGCCGTGCGCGCCGAGATCGGTGAGCTGCAGGACCGCCGCGATGCCGCGTTCACCGAGATCGACGACGCGCTCGGCCAGCGCGAGCCGCAGCGGGCCGCGATCGCCGGGGCGCTGCCGGCCGACCTGCTGGCGCTCTACGAGAAGTCGCGCGCGGCCGGCGGCCACGGCGCGGCCATGCTGCGGCAGCGGCGCTGCGAGGGCTGTCGCATCGAGCTGTCCGGCAGCGAGGTCTCGGCGCTGCGCTCGGCCCAGCCGGACGCGGTGGTGCGCTGCGAGAACTGCCGCGCGATCCTGGTTCGCACCGCGGAGTCCGGGCTCTGACGTCCGTCATCGTCGAGGCCGACGGCGGCTCCCGCGGCAATCCCGGCCCTGCCGGGTACGGCGCCGTCGTCTTCGACGCTGCCACCGGCGCCGTCCTGGCCGAACGGTCCGAGTCGATCGGCACCGAGACCAACAACGTCGCCGAGTACCGCGGGCTGATCGCCGGCCTGCAGGCGGCGCACGAGCTCGCGGCCGCCGCCGTCGCGGTACGCATGGACTCCAAGCTCGTCGTCGAGCAGATGTCCGGGCGCTGGCAGGTGAAGCACCCGGCGATGAAGCCGCTGAACCGCGAGGCCGTCGAGCTGGCCGGACGGTTCGGTGCGGCCACCTTCGAGTGGATCCCGCGCGAGCGCAACAAGCACGCCGACCGGCTCGCCAACGCGGCCATGGACCGCGCAGCGGGCATCGTGGCGCGTCCCGCACGGCCCACCGTCGGCTCCTGGACGCCGCCCACCGGGCCGGCCACCCGGGTGCTGATCGTGCGCCACGGGTCGACCGCGCACTCGGCCGAGCGGCGGCTGTCCGGCCGCAACGACCTGCCGCTCAACGACGTCGGTACCGCGCAGGCCGCGGCGCTGGCTGCCCGCGACTTCGGCGCCGTCGACGTCGTCGTCAGCTCGCCGTTGCGCCGCGCCCGGCAGACCGCCGAGGCCATCGCCACCCCGCGCGGTCTGGACGTCCAGCTCGTCGACGACCTGGCCGAGGTCGACTTCGGCGCCTTCGAGGGCATGACGATGGGCGAGGCCAGAGCGGCCTACCCCGAAGCCGCCGCCGCGTGGCTGGCCTCGATCGAGACCGCGCCGCCGGGCGGCGAGTCGTTCGCCGCGCTCGCGCGTCGCGTCCGCCGGGCGCGCGACGCCGTCGTGGCCGAGCACGCAGGCCGCACGGTCGTGCTCGTCTCGCACGTCACGCCGATCAAGACGCTCGTGCGCCTGGCGCTCGACGCCCCGCCGTCGGCGCTGTTCCGCACCCACCTCGACACCGCCTCGGTGTCGCGCATCGATTACACCGGCGCCGACGGGGCATCGCTGCGGCTGTTCAACGACACCGGTCACCTGGCCGGCCTCTGACGATCGGTCGACGGTCGACGGCTCGCGCTGTCGAGCTCCTGCGCCGAACCGGGTCCTTGCTCAGCCCGTGCCGACCGTGCGCACACCGAGCCAGAGCGCCGTGGCCGCGAGCACCACGAGCAGCGGCACGCTCAGCAGGCCGAGGCGGTGGAACTGGGCGGCGTCGGGTTTGTCCTCGGCGGGTAGCAGGCGGCGCCAGAGCAGGGTGGCCAGCGAGCCCGGGTAGGTCGCGTTCGGGCCGATGTTGACGCCGACCAGCACCGCGAGCACCCAGGCCGGATTACCGCTGACGATCGGGACCAGCGCCAACGTCGCCGGCAGGTTGTTCACCAGGTTGGCGAGCACGGCGGCGACCGCGGCCAGCCCGAGCAGCGCGAGCCACGACGTGCTCGACGGCACGAGGTGCTGCAGCCCGTCGGACAGCCCGTGCCGGGTCACGCCCTCGACCACCACGGCCAGTGCCAGGACAAACACGCAGAACCCCGGCGAGGCGGCCCGCACGAGCGGCAGCGGGCGGATCGTGCGCCAGCGCGGGGCGAGCAGCGCGATGCAGCCGGCAAGGGCGGCCCAGGCCGGAGCGACGTCGACGGAGGACGTCACGACGAACAGGGCGACGGTGACGAGCAGGACCGTGAGCGCGTAGCGCGGCGCAGCGGGTGGGGGCGCTGCCTGCGCGCCCGCACCGCGCAGGTCGGCGCGGAAGAAAGCCCGCAGGCTGCCCCACTCGGCCAGGCAGACGAGCAGCCACGGCAGCACCATCAGCGCGGTGAAACGCCCGAACGACAGCCCGGACGCGGTGAACGCGAGCAGGTTGGTCAGGTTCGACACCGGCAGCAGCAGCGAGCCGCTGTTCGCGAGGCGGGTGCAGGCGTAGAGGTGCGGCCGGGCCGGCACCCGCAGCCGGGCGGTGGTGGTCAGCACGACCGGCGTCAGCAGGACCACGGTGGCGTCGAGGGTGAGGGTGGCCGTGACGCCGGCCGCCAGCACGACGACCAGGATCAGCAGCCGTCGGGGGTCGCCGCGGGCCGCCGACGCAGCGAGCGCGCCGAGGTGGGCGAAGACGCCAGCCTCGGCACACAGGTGGCCGAAGATGAGGATGGCGGCGAGGAAACCCACCGTTGGGCCGATGGTGCGCAGCTGGTGAAGTGCGTCGTGCGGCGAGACGATGCCCACCGCGACGACGAGCCCGGCCGCCGGCACTGCCACGGTCGCCTCGCTGAAACCGCGGGGGCGCAGCACCGCGAACGCGAGCGAGCCCGCGAGCAGGACGAGCGCGACGAGCTCTGCGGTGGCGCCGGACACGGCGCGAGCCTAGGTCACCGCCGGTGTGGGATCAGACCAGCTGGACGCCGCCGAAGCGGCCGAGCTCCTCGCGGTACAGCTCGATGCCCATGCCGTTGGGGTCACGGAGGTACAGGCTGTCGTCGGCGCCCCGGTCGGGGCCGAGGTAATCGACCCCGGCCGCGTCGAGCGCGGCCTTGGCCGCGTCGAACTGGTCAGCCGACACCGACAGGGCCAGGTGCTGCAGCGCGCCGATCGTCTCCTTGTAGGGCTCCTGCTCGAGGCCGGGGAAGTCGAAGAAGCCGAGCAGGTTGTAATTGCCGAGGTCGAAGAAGAAGTGGCTCGAGCCGGCATAGTCGCGGTTCTCGACCAGCTCGACGAGCGGGAAGCCGAGGAAGTCCTGGTAGAAGCGGATCGTCTCCTCGACGTCGCGGCAGACGAACGCGGCGTGATGGATGCCGCGGGTGGTGGGGGAGGGGCGCTCGTCACGTGCGCGCAGGTAGGTCGAACGCAGCTGACGGCGCCGCTCGCGTACCGCCTCGAGCGCGTCTCCGGTGGGTTCGGGCATGAGGCGATCGTACGTTCGCGCGGTAGGGTCGTCGGCGCGGCGGACGAGCCGACCGGACGGCCGCGTCTGTGCCCTTGCGGGTGCAGCCGAGGAAAGTCCGGACTCCACAGGGCAGGGTGGTTGTTAACAGCAACCCGGGGCGACCCGCGGGACAGTGCCACAGAAAACAGACCGCCGGCGTGCTGGTTCGCCAGTCGCCGGTAAGGGTGAAACGGCGGTGTAAGAGACCACCAGCGTTCCGGGCGACCGGAGCGGCTCGGTAAACCCCACCCGGAGCAAGGTCAAGAACGGGCCGGTCCGCCGGCCCGGCGCAGGCGTTCGAGGGCGGCCCGCCCGAGCCTGCGGGTAGACCGCTCGAGCCTGTCGGCAACGGCAGGCCTAGATGGATGGCCGTC
>CAZZZE010000109.1:0-8149 GCA_964658365.1 uncultured Jatrophihabitantaceae bacterium | reverse complement strand
CCCGGTGTCGGCACGCGACATCGGGACGCCGACCACGACCTCGCGCGCGCGGCGAGCCTCGCGCAGGCCGAGGGCCCAGAAGCCGCCGTCGGACGCGAGACCGAGCGCTGACTCGTGCCGGGCCGGGTCGAAGCGCAGCAGGTGGTGCGGCTGCAGCTGCGGGGTGTCCATACCTACGAGTACGGCCGAGCCGGCGCCCGCGGCCTCGAAGGCTGCGCTGATGCGCTCGTCCAGGCCGCCGGCCGGTTGTGGCACGACGTCCCAGCCCGGCGGCGTCCAGGCCCTGGCGTCGCCGGCGAAGGCCAGCACGCGGCGCCGGGCCGGCGTGCGGGAGATCGCGTCAAGGGTGTCCTGCAGGCTCGCCGCCGCGACGTGGGCCGCCTGGGCCGGTGACAGCGGCGGCGTCAGGCGGGTCTTGGCGAAGCCGGGAAGCGGTTCCTTGGCCAGCACGACGAGGGTGTCGATCATCGGTTGATCGCCGCACTCATGTCGCGGACGGCCTGCAGTGTGCCGCGGACGGTGCCGGTGACCTTGGACGTCCCGATGCGCGGCAAATACGGCACGTCGATCTGCTCGACGCGCCACCCGGCGTCGGCGGCACGCACGACCGTCTCGGCCGGGTAGCCCGACCGACGGTCGGTGAGGCCGAGGGACAGCAGCGCCTCGCGGCGCGCAACTCGAAGTGGACCCACGTCGACTATTCGCAACCCGGTACGTCGGCGGATCCGTCGGGCGAGCTCGCGGTTCGCAACGCGTGACGACAGCGACCACGCGGCGCGCCCGGTGGGCCGGCGCCGGGCCAGCACGAGATCGGCGCCCTGCTCGAGCACCCCGAGCAGGCGCAGCACCTCGCGCGGGTTCAGCGAGCCGTCGCAGTCGCACACGGCGACCACGGGCGCGGTCGCCGCCTCGAGCCCGGCGTGGCAGGCCGCGCCGTACCCCCGGACGGCGCAGGTGATCACGGTGGCGCCGAGGGCGCGGGCGATGTCCGGCGAACCGTCCACCGAGCCGTTGTCGACGACCAGCGCGCGACACCCCTCGGGCATCCGTTCGAGCACCCAGGGCAGCGCCCCCGCCTCGTCCAGGCAGGGCAGCACGACGTCGACCTGGATACCCGGCGCGATCACAAGCGCACGCTACTCAGCAGACCGGCGCGCGGAACTTTCTTGCCAGATGCGGAACCACCCCGTGGACACCGGACGAACACATCACTAGCACCACATCATGGCCTCCCTGCGGGGCCGCACCACTCGACGTCCAGGAGGACATCACCGTGCGCACACTCACCAAGACTCTGGTCGCCGTATCGGCGAGCGCCGCGCTCATCGCGACCGGCACGGCCTGCAGCAGCAGCGGCACGAAGCCGGCAGCCGACGTCAAGAAGCTCTCCGGCAAGAGCACGTCGGTCAAGCTCGACACGGCCTTCGTCGCGGACCTCACCGCCCTCAAGCTCACGCCGGGGACGGTCGGCAATGCGACCCTCGACGCGAGCACCGGCACCGTGACCTTCCCGATCACCGGCGGCCACGTCAAGGTGTACCCGAAAGGCAAGGTGACCCCCTACGTCCAGGGGTCCATCGAGCACAACGGCAGCGGCCTCTCGCTCACCAGCGGCGCCACGAAGGTCACGCTGCAGAACTTCGTCATCGACCCGGGCAACCACTCCAAGCTCACCGGTGAGGTGCTGCTCAACGGCGCGGTCGCCAAGAAGAGCGTGAAGCTCTTCGATCTCAACGGTGCCACCCTGCAGCCGATCACCGTCGACAGCTCCGGCGTGGCCACCCTGACCGGTACCCAGGTCAAGATCTCCGCCGAGGCTGCCGCCCTGCTCGACTCGACGTTCAAGACCACCGCCGTCAAGGCCGGTCTGCTCGTGGGTGTCGCCACCATCCTGGCGAACACCAAGTAGTCACCGCACCGCACCACCACTGATCGGGTGGCGGCCCATCGGGTCGCCACCCGATCTGCGTCTGCAGGCAGGAGGATCGCGCATATGCGGGTACTCGTCACTGGCGGCGCCGGGTTCATCGGCGCGCATGTGCGAGCTGCGTTGACCGCCGACGGGCACCAGCTGCGCGTGCTGGACTCCCTGCGGCCCGATGTCCACCGCGTGCCGCCGCCACCCATCGCAGGACTGCAGGTCGGCGACGTCCGCGATCCCGCGGCCCTCGACGAGGCGCTGGACGGGGTCGAGCTGGTGGTCCACCTCGCGGCCAAGGTCGGGCTGGGCGTCGACGTGCACGATCTGCCCGACTACGCCGACTCGAACATGCACGGCACCGCCGCCCTGCTGGCCGGCATGGCCCGTGCCGGCGTGCGGGATCTCGTGCAGGCCAGCTCGATGGTGGTCTACGGCGAGGGGTTCGGCCGCTGCCGCGAGCACGGGCCGGTGACGCCCGGACCGCGTGCCGAGGCCGAGCTGCGCGCCGGGCACTTCGAGCCGCCGTGCCCGGCGTGCGGTCGTCCGCTCGCGCCGACGCTGATCGACGAGGACGCACCGCTCGACCCGCGCAACGCCTACGCGGTCAGCAAGCTGACCCAGGAGCAGCTCGCGACGTCGTGGGCGCGCTCCACCGGCGGGCGGGTCACGTCGCTGCGGCTGCACAACGTCTACGGGCCGGGCATGCCACGCGACACCCCGTACGCCGGCGTGGCCGCGATCTTCCTGTCCGCGCTGCGCCGGGGGGCGGCGCCGTCGGTGTTCGAGGACGGCGGCCAGCGCCGCGACTTCGTCCACGTGCGCGACATCGCGACGGCGTTCGCGGCCGCGGTCACCCGGCCCGTCGACGGGGTGCGGGCCCTGAACGTCGGCTCCGGCACGCCCCGCACGGTGGGCGACATGGCGCGGGCGCTGTCGGCGGCGCTCGACGGCCCGCAACCGGTGGTCACCGGCGAGTACCGCCTCGGCGACGTCCGGCACATCACCGCCGACAGCGCCCGGGCGCGCGCCGAACTCGGGTGGGCACCGGGCGTCGAATTCGCCGACGGGACGGCGGAGCTGGCCCGTGCCTGACCTGCGCCGCGTCGGCGTCCCGCTCTTCGCGGGCTACGCCGCCCTCTTCGCCGTGCTGCTGCACACCTCGGGGTCGCACGTCCCGCTCTGGCTGTACGGCACGTCGTCGCTCGTTCTCGTCGCCCTCGTCGCCCTGCTGGCGCGGATCGACGTCACGCCGTCGCGGTTGGCGCTGCTGATCCTGGCCGGTGCCGCCGTGCTGCAGGTCGTCGCGCTGACCCACGGGCCGACGACGTCCGACGACGTCTACCGCTACGTCTGGGACGGGCGGGTCCAGTTCAGCGGCACCGACCCCTACAGCTACCCGCCCGCGTCGGCCCACCTCGCGCACCTGCGCGACGGCTCGCTGTTCTCGGCGCCGCACGCGGGCTGCGAGCGGCCGGTCCCGGGTGGTTGCACGGTGATCAACCGCCCGACCGTCCGCACGATCTATCCGCCCGTCGCGCAACTGATCTTCGACGGCGGGCACCTGCTGTCCCTCGGCGCCGGCGGTTCCGGCGGCGTGCACGCGTTCCAGGTGCTCGCGGCCCTGGGCGTCCTCGGCGTCACGGTGCTGCTCCTGCGGGCGAGCCTGCGGGCCGGACGCTCGCCGTGGCCCGTGGCCGTCTGGGCGTGGTCTCCGCTGGTGGTGATCGAGTACGGCAACAACGCGCACGTCGACTGGGCCGCCGCCCTGTTCTCGCTCGGTTGCCTCGAGCTGGCGCGACGCGGGCGCCCGGGCTGGACCGGCCTGCTGCTCGCCGCGGCGACCCTGACCAAGATCTACCCGGCGCTGGTCGGGCCGGCCGTGCTCAGGCGACGCCCGTGGCTGGTGGTGGCCGTGGCCGGCGCGGCGGTCGTGCTCGCATACGTCCCGCACGTGCTGGCCGCCGGCGTCGACGTGATCGGTTACCTCCCCGGCTACCTGCACGAGGAGGGCTACAGCTCCGGCTCCCGCCTGTTGCTGCTCGGGGCGCTGCTGCCGCACCCGTTCGACACCGTGGCCGGCGGGCTGGTGATCGCGGGGGCTGCGCTCTGGTGCTGGCGGCGTTCCGATGCCGACGCGCCGCAGGACAGCGCCGTCGTGCTGGTGGGCGTGGCGTTCCTGGTGACCACCCCCGGCTACGGCTGGTACGCCGGGCTGCTGCTCGCCCTGGCCGTGTCGGCCCGCCGGCTCGAGTGGGTGCCGGTGGCCTTCGCCCCCACCGTCGTCTATCTCGTGCGGGCCGAGGTGTCGACGGCCTCGGCGTACGGCACCGCGATCTATGCCGTGGCCGGCGGGCTCACCGTCGCGTGGTTGCTGCTGCGGAGACAATCGCAGTGCCGCACGCGGGGCGAGCGGGTTATGGTCTGGCGGTGACGCAGGTCGAAATTGCCTGGGCCGGTGACGTGGACCTGGCCAACATCACCCCGATCCGCAACGAACTCGATGCCGTCCTCGCCCGGCCCGACGTCGAGCAGGTGGTCATCGACCTCGCTGCTGTCGGCTTCGTCGACTCGTTGGGCCTGGGCATGCTGGTCTACGCGGTGAACACGGCGCAGACCCGCGGGATCGCACTGTCGGTACGGCACGTGCCGGGACGCACCCGCCAGCTGATCGCGGTCGCCGGCCTCACCGAGGTGCTGGCCATCGAGCCGGACTGACGCGGCCGCCCGCTACCAGGTCTGACGCAGCGGGAAGTCGGCCTCGCCGTCGGCGTGCACGTCGACGGCGAGGACCTGGTGCAGCTGCACCACGTTGCGCTCGAAGCCGAGCCGCGAGCCGGCCATGTAGAGCCCCCACACCCGGGCGGTCGGCAGGCCCACCTCGGCGACGCAGGCGTCCCAGTTCGCGACAAGGTTGGCAGACCAGTGCATGAGGGTCAGCGCGTAGTGCTCGCGCAGGTTCTCCTCGTGGCGGACCTCGAAGCCGGCGTCCTGCGCAGCGCTGATGATGCGCCCGGAGCCGGTGAGTTCGCCGTCGGGGAACACGTAACGGTCGATGAACGCCCCTGGCATCGGGCTGGTCCTGTTGTCCGGGCGGGTAATGCAGTGGTTCAGCAGTCGTCCACCCGGACGCAGCTTGCTGCGTAGCAGCTCGAAGTAGGCGCCGTAGTTCGCGACCCCGACGTGTTCGAGCAGGCCGATCGAGCTGACCGCGTCGTAGTCCCGCCCGGGCGAGTCGCGGTAGTCGCCGTGGATGATCGTGACGTGGTCGGCCAGCCCGGCGCGCTCGGTCTCGGCCTTGGCCCACGCGGCCTGCTCGGCCGACAGGGTCACGGCCACGACGTCGACGCCGTAGTTGCGTGCCGCGTGCCGGGCCATGCCGCCCCACCCGCAGCCGACGTCGAGCAGCCGCATCCCGGGCTGGAGCCCGAGCTTGCGGGCGACGAGGTCGAACTTCTCGTACTGCGCGTCGTCGAGCGAGGTGTCGGGCTTGTCGAACACCGCGCAGGTGTATGCCATCGACGGGCCGAGCACGTATTCGTAGAAGGTGTTCGACACGTCGTAGTGCATGCCGATGGCCTGGCTGTCGCGGGTGCGCGAGTGCCGCAGCCCGTTGACGGCGCGGCGGATGCGCGACGGCGCCTCCTGCGGCGGCGGCTTGGGCGGCAGCAGGTTGCGCACCCCGAGTTCCTGGGCGAGAGCGGGCAGCTCGGACAGCGGAGGGCGCCGGAAGTTCCAGTTGGCCAGCGCCCGGAGCGCGATGTACGGATCGCCCGGATGGGCGCCGATGAGCTCCAGCTCGCCGCTCACGTAGGCCCGCGCGAGGCCGAGGTCGCCCGGCGCGGTGATGAGGTAGCGCAGCGCGCGCTCGGAGTGCAGGCGCAGGATGAGGCCCTCGTCGGAGGAACCGACGACCGAGCCGTCGGCGGCCTCCACGCGCATCGGGACGGCGCCTTCGGTGACGGTGGTGATCAGGTCGGCAATGGTCATCGTGCGACTACTTTCTCGTACATCCCCGGCAGCCGGCCAGAGGGGTCGTATCGGGCTTTTGCCGAGGCGTAGGCCGCCCCGCCGTAGAGGGCGTCGAAAGTGTCGCGGTCGTAGTAGGCATCGGAGTACAGCGACTTGTGGCCACCGAACTCGGCCACGCGGTGCTCGATACGCCGGTTGACGTCGCCGTCGCGAGCTCCGTCGGCGATGGCGACCGTGCCCCAGAACCCGACGTTGACATAGGTGTGTCCGGGCTCGAGCGGGTACAGCGGCCACTGCTGTCGCGAGCGCAGCGGGCACAACCACACCGGGGTCATGCCCACCTCGCGCTCGAACCAGCGCAGGAACTCGGCGGTGCGCTCGAGCGGGATCTCGACGTCCTGCACGACGCGCTCGCGCGCCGGCCGGCCCCGCCGCCGGTCGATGCGCCCGACGACGTCGTAGCGCGCCTCCAGGCCGACCAGGCGGTGGTAGACGTCGCTGCGACGCAGGCGCCTGGGCCACACCCGGCGCACGAGCGGGTGCTGGGCCCCGAACGCGGCCGAGCACCAGAACCAGTCGGTGTCCCAGCGCCAGATGTAGTCGGCCGCGGTGAGGCAGTCGCGCTCGCGCTGCTGGATCGAGCGGTAGTACACCTGCTGGCCGGTGTAGTCACTGGGCACGCCGTGCTCGGTCCAGCTCGCCAGGGTCAGGTAGGACTCCGCCGGCGAGAACATCACCCCGTCGACGAAGTCGACCGCCTCGCCGTTCCACTCGCACGTGTCGGCGATCTTCTCGATCGCCGCGACCAGCTCGTCGAGTTCCGCGAAGCGGACGTGTCGCAGGGCGACGAACGCGGCGGTGGGCTGCAGCGTGATGCGCAGGCGCAGCGCGTAGCCGAGGCTGCCGTAGGAGTTCGGGAACGCCGCGAACAGCTCGGGGTTGTCGGTGGGCGTCGCGGTGATGACGTCGCCGTCGCCGCTGAGCACGTCGAGCTCGAGCACCGACTCGTGCGGCAGCCCGTTGAACAGCGACGACGACTCGATGCCCAGCCCCGTGACCGCCCCGCCGAGTGTGATCGTCTTCAGCTGCGGCACCACCAACGGCATCAGCCCGTGCGGCAGCGTGGCGGCGACCAACGTCTCGTAGGTGCACATGCCCTGGACGTCGGCCGTGCGGTTCCGCGCGTCGATGCTGATGACGTCCGTGAGCCCGCTGACGTCCAGGCCTGCCCCACTGCGGCTGTGCGGGCGGAACAGGTTGGACGTCGGCTTGGCCAGCCGCACCCGGCCGGCCGGCAGCGCACGCAGGTCGCGCTGGACCGACCGGACGGCGCGGTCGTGGGCCGGCTGGCCGATTACGGGCATTAGGGCAATGTAGCGAGGGCGCCGCCGCCAGCGGCACCCGGTCAGCGGCGAATCGCCTTTGCGACCGCCACTGCGAGCAGGGCCTGCCCGCCGACGCTGGTGTGCACTCGGCTCAGAGAAGATCAAGAGTGCGACCAGGTGGGTCCACGCTGCGGGCAGTTCCGGGCATCGACGACACGGTCACCGCCGGCCGGCAGCGCCTCGACTGCGCCGGGACCCGGGACACGACGCCTCCGGGTGATCAAGAGAGGGTTGTGCTCGCCGGAGCAACCACTACCGTCTGTTGATCACGCATTCACGGCGGGGTTCAGCACAGCTGGAGCTCGCCCGTCCGGGTGCTGTTCGCTCCGACCGGTCGCGCGAGGACATGCCGCAGCGAGCGCTACCGCGCTCCTCCCGCGCGCCGTCGCACCGCAGCGTCGAGCAGGGCCGCGCCCCGCAGCACGACGGCGTCGGTCCAGCGGGCGCCGATCACCTGTGCCGCGACCGGCAGTCCGCCCTGACCGGGTCCGAGCGGCACGCACGCCGACGGCAGCCCGGCCAGGTTGGCCGGCAGAGCCAGCGCGCACCAGGCGTCGAAGCCGTCGGGTACCGGCGCGCCGCCGATCGTGGCCGGCCCGGCGCGCCCGAGGGGAAACGCGGTGATGGGCAGGGCGGGAGCCAGCACCACGTCGACGTCGGTGAAGTACTCGGCCCACCGGCGCGCGTACGCGCTCCGGCTCTCCTGCGCGTCGAGGTAGTCCCGCGCCGACGCCGTCCGGCCGGACAGCGTGATCGCCGCTGCGTCGTCGCCGACGAGTGACCGCTGCTCCTCGACGAGGCGGCCCTCGGACGCGTAGCCCTCGGGCAGCGCCACCGCGTCCCACAACGCAACGGGGTCGTCCGCGGGCGGGGC
>CAZZZE010000108.1:0-8190 GCA_964658365.1 uncultured Jatrophihabitantaceae bacterium | reverse complement strand
GCCACCGAGGCGAACTCGTACATGTTCGACCACGGCACCGCGTCGACGGCGCCGGCGCGCACCGCGATGGACGCGGTGTGGACGAGCACGCCGACCAGCGTGACGAGCATCGACCAGTGACCGATCCGGTCAGCACGCGTGCGCCGGGCCGGGCCGGTCGGCGGTTCGGCCGGTGCGGTGACCGGCGGGCCACCAGCGCCGACGAGCTCCCGCGCCGGGGCGGCGACCTGCGCCGACGTAGGGCGGGCCACTCGCCCGAACGCGAACTCGGCGGTGTAGCCGACCATGGCCAGCGCGTACGTCGCGATGGCCGTGGTGAACAACCCGTCGGAGAGGTGGGCCATGGAGCCGTCGATACCAGCCACGATCAGTCCTTCCCAGCGTGCATCACGTCGAGGTCTTCGGTCCGCTGCGACGTCGTCGTCGCTGGATGTCCTGCGGCTCGTAACCGCTCGAGCAAGGTGGCGAACTCGCCGGTGAAGTTGCCCGAGTCGCTGCGGGCCAGGCCGCCGACCCGCACCAGCGTATCCCCGGAGTCATCGGGTCCGACGCGCAACCAGACCCGCCGGCGCCGGACCCCCAGCGACGCTGCGAGCCCGATGACCATGGCCAGTGCGGCACCCAGGAGGTAGCCCTGAGCCGGGTCGTGCGAGACCTGCAGGTTCACCCACGGCGTCCACCCGTCGAAGGTGATCTGCACCCCGTTGGACAGCGTCTTCGTCTGCCCGATGACCAGGTTCTGGGCGCCGATCTGCTTCATCTTCGAGTGATCGAGGGAGTAGACGGACTCCGGCAGGCCGGTCGAGTTGAGATTGCCCTCGTAGACGAACACGCCGAGCACCGGATGGTCGACCTTCGCCGAGGACGAACCGATCGAGCCGTTGGCCTGCTCGACCGGCGACGGCGCGAAGAACCCGGAGATCCCGATGTCGGTGGTCGAGCCGTTGCCCTGGATCTTGTAGACGCCCTCGGAGTACAGCGTGGAGGCGTTGGTGGGCAGGAAGTCCGCGGTCCGCGTCTCGGTGCGGCCGTTCGGCATCCGCACGGTGATCGTCGGCGCGTACCCGTGCCCGGTGAGGTACACGCGGTCGCCCTCGAGGCGCAGCGGGTGGTTCACCGAGATGGTGGTCCGTTTCGTTGCCGCCTTGGTGCCGTCGGGCTGGTAGGTGACCTTCGCCGTGAACTCCCGCGGCTCGCCGCCGCCGGAGTACTTCGCGGTGAACTTGTCGACGGTCAGGCAGAACGGGGCCGGGCTGACCTTGTCCTCGGCCGCAAACCGACCGGGCTTCCAGGTGTCGTAGTAGCCGGTGTTGTTGCACATGCCCGCGCCCTGGTCGACGATCACCAGACCCTCGTAGGTGTAGAGCCGGCCGACGGCGATGAGCACCAGCGCGATCAGCAGCGCGATGTGGAAGATCAGGTTGCCGGTCTCGCGGCTGTAACCCTTCTCGGCCGACAGCGTGACGACGCCGCCGTCCTCCTCGCGTTCGGCGACGCGCCAGCGCCGGCCCAGGGTCGCCCGCGCGGTCGCGGCGTACGCGCCCGGGGCGGCGTCTACGCCGAACGTCGCGGACTCCGGCAGCCGCGACAGGTTGCGCGGCGCGGGCAGCGGCTTGCGGGCGACCGCGCGGGCGTGGACCCGGATGCGCGGGATCAGGCAGCCGACGAGCGAGATGAACAGCAACAGGTAGATGGCCGCGAACCATGCCGAGCCGAAGACGTCGAACATGCCGAGGCGGTCGAGGAACGTGCCCCACGCTCCGTGGTCCTTGATGTAGGTCGAGGTCTTAGACGGGTTCAGCGGGCGCTGCGGCAGCAGCGAACCAGGGACCGCGCCGAGCGCCAGTAGGAACAGCAGGATCAGCGCCGTGCGCATGGACGTCAGGCGCCGCCACATCAGGCGCAGTGGCCGGAGCACCGTGTTCATATCTCGATGCCCGATCCGGGCGAGATGTGCGTCTGCAGCTCGATCATCAGCGTGTTCCACTCGCCGGTGACGAGCAGGACGCCGATGGCCAGCAGCAGCCCGCCGCCGGCCACGCTGACCGCACGCCGGTGCACCCGCACGAAGCTCAGCGCGTTCGACACCCAACCGAAGCCCAGGGCGACCAGGATGAAGGGGATGCCGAGGCCGAGGCAGTAGAACAGCATCAGCAGCGCACCCCGGCCGGCGGTGCCCTCCGACGCCGACAGTCCGTAGACGGCGCTGAACGTCGGGGTCAGGCACGGCGTCCAGGCCAGCCCGAAAGTGAAGCCGAGCAGCGGGGCGCCGAGCAGCCCGACCCGCGGCAGCCGGTGGATCTTGATCTCGCGCTGCAGGAAGCCGATGCCGCCGAGGAAGGCGATGCCCATGACGATCGTGACGACGCCGAGGACGCGTTCGATGGTCGACAGGTGCTCGCGGATGCTGTCACCGAGCTGGCCGAACAGTGCGCCGGTCAGGGTGAGGAAGGCGGTGAACCCCAGGACGAACAGGAAAGCACCGCCGACCATTCGACGCTGGCTGGGCTGCTCGTCGGTGCCGGCGAGGCCGGCCACGTAGGACAGGTAGCCCGGGACGAGCGGCAGGACGCACGGCGACAGGAAGCCGATGACGCCGACGAGCATCGCCACGCCGGCCGCGACCAGCAGCGGGCCGCTCTCGACCGTGCCGGTGAAGCCGGACGCGAGCAGCATCAGCGCTCCGCGAGCAGCGTGCGCAGCGGTCCCTGCAGGTCCTTCGGCGCGAGCTTCTGCAGGTAGACGGCAGCGACCCGGCCCTGCTTGTCGACGAGCACCGTGAAGGGCAGCGACCCAGGGATGTTGCCGAGAGTCAACAAGGTCTTGCCCTGCTGGTCGTACACGACCGGGAAGCTGATGTCGTTCTGGGCGACGAAGCTCTTCGCGGCGCCCTTGTCGTCCTTGGTGTCGATGCCGAGGAAGTCGACGCCCTTGCCCTTCATCTGGCGGTACAGCGAGTCCAGCTGCGGCGTCTCGACCTTGCACGGGCCGCACCACGACGCCCAGAAGTTCAGCAGGGTCACCTTGCCCTTGCCGGCCGCCAGCGTCGTGGTGCCACCGGACAACAGGTGCCCGCCGACGTCCTGGGCGGGCTTGCGCTCGGCCGCCTTGATCAGCGTCCCCACCGCGGTCCGGCCGGTGAAGTGGAAGTCCTTGCCGCTGCCGGAGTCGCTGGAGCACGCCGCCAGCGCCAGCGCGCCGCACAGGAGGACGGCGGCGAGCAGGCGTGGCAATCGACGGTGGCGAGGCATCGCCGACCAGTGTGCGCCTCACCGCTCGGCGCGCGGGAACGGGCCTCAGCAACGTGTGACGCGGCCGGCTGGGGCGATCCCCGTCCGACCGGACGGGTCAGGCCCCAGCGCCCCGTCCGGCGGGCAGGTCGGCGGCGGGCTCGGTGTACTGCACCCGGGTGACGACATCGCCGTCGAAGGTCAACGACGTCACCGACGCGAGACCGCAGCGACGCTTGCGCGGGTCGTGGAACAGCCGCAGCCCCTGCGCCCGACGCGCGGCCATGACGACCGGCAGCTGGTGACTGACGCACACCGCCTCGCGCCCGTCCGCCCGGTCCAGGGCGCTGCGGACCGCGGCCATCACCCGGTCGGCGATCTCGTCGTACGGCTCGCCCCACGACGGCCGCAGCGGGTTACGGAAGTACTTCCAGTAATGCGGGTCCTTCAACAGGCCCTTCCCGCCGGCCACCGGCCGGCCCTCGAAGGCGTTGCCGGCCTCGATGAGCCGGTCGTCGACGGCGATCTGCAGGCCGACGGCCGCAGCCAGCGGAGCGGCGGTCTCGCGGGCGCGCTGCAGGGGCGAGCAGGCCAGGTAGGCGATGTCGCGCGCGGCGAACCACGCGGCAGCCGCCTCGGCCTGGCGCACGCCCAGGACGCTGAGCCGGAACCCGGGCAGCCGGCCGTAGAGCACGCCGTCGGGGTTGTAGACCTCGCCGTGGCGCAGCAGATGGACGACGGTCATGAGGTAACCGCTGCGGCGGCGGCGACCGCCGACGGCAGCGCCCGCTCGATGACGGCGAGCGCGTCGGCGTCGATGGCCGCGTTCACGAAGTAGGACTCGAACGCGCTCGGCGGCAGGTACACGCCGGCGTCGAGCATGGCGTGGAAGAACGCCGGGTAGCGGAACGTCTCGGCGGCCTGGGCGCCGTCGAAGTCGTGCACCGGTTCGCCGGTGAAGAACACCGAGAACATGTTGCCCGCGTACTGCACCTGGTGCGTGACGCCCTCGCGGGTCAGCGCCGCCCCGAACATCGCGCCGATGGTGTGCGCGTTCGCGTCGAGCGTCGCGTACACCGCCTCGTCGGCCGTGCGCAGCGTGGTGAGCCCGGCGGCGACCGCGACGGGGTTCCCCGACAGCGTGCCGGCCTGGTACACCGGCCCGGCCGGGGCGAGGCGCGACATCACGTCGGCCCGGCCACCGAACGCCGCCGCGGGCAGCCCGCCGCTCATCACCTTGCCGAAGGTGAACAGGTCGGCGTCGACCGGCTCGAGGCCGTACCAGCCGGCGCGCGAGACCCGGAACCCCGTCATGACCTCGTCCATGATCAGCAGCGCACCGTGCCGGGCGGTGATCTCGCGCAGCCCGGCGTTGAACCCGGGCAACGGCGCCACCGCACCCATGTTGCCGGCTGCCGCCTCGGTGATCAGGCAGGCGATGTCGGCGCCGAACTCGGCGAAGCAGGCCTCGACCGCGGCGAGGTCGTTGTAGGGCAGCACGATCGTCTCGGCCGTCTGCGCACCCGTGACGCCGGGGGTGTCGGGCAGGCCCAGCGTGACGACACCCGAGCCGGCTGCGGCCAGCAGCGAGTCGACGTGGCCGTGGTAGCAGCCGGCGAACTTCACGATGCGGTGCCGGCCGGTGAACCCGCGCGCCAGCCGTACCGCCGACATGGTGGCCTCGGTGCCGGAGTTGACGAGCCGGACCTCCTGCACCGGCGCGACCCGCGCGACGAGCTCCTCGGCCAGCTCGACCTCGCCGATCGTCGGGGTGCCGAACGACAGCCCCTCGGTCGCGGCCGCGCGCACCGCGTCGACCACCGCCGGATGCGCGTGGCCGAGGATCATCGGCCCCCAGGACGACACGAGGTCGACGAAGCGGTTGCCGTCGGCGTCCTCGATCCAGGGTCCCGACCCGCGGACCATGAACCGCGGCGTGCCGCCGACGGACTTGAACGCGCGGACCGGCGAGTTCACGCCGCCCGGGATCACCCGCTGGGCGCGCTCGAACAGGCCTGCCGACACCGTCGCGTCACTCATCGGTCCAGTCTGGCAAAGGGTCCCGGCACCGCCGGTCGCCGGGACACCTCGCGGAGTTACTGGCATGATCTGTGCAGCTTCTCAGATGATCAAGGAGACCCGATGAACCGACTCCGCATGCTCGTCCCGGTCGCCGTGGCCGCGACCTCCGGACTGCTGCTCACCGCCTGCGGCTCGAGCTCCAGCAGCGGAACCGGCAGCACCGCGTCGCCGTCCGGCTCGGGCTCCTCGTCCGCACCGACGGCCACGACACCGACCTCCACGGCATCGTCCTTGACCGCCACGGCGTCCGGCCCGGCTCCCACGAAGGCGCAGCTGCAGAAGATCAACCTCCAGGCGAGCGACCTGCCGGCGACCTACAAGGCGACGGCGCCCGGCTCCGACTCCGACGACAGCAGCCTCGACTCGCAGCTCGCGGCCTGCACCGGTGTGCATGGCGCCCCGGAGAGTCACAAGGTCGCGACCGCCGTCTCCGACGACTTCGAGCTCGACAACGTCACGGTCTCCTCGGACTTCTCCAGTTATCGCAGCGCCGGCGATGTCACCGCCGATGTCGCCCAGCTCAAGAGCCCGAAGATCAACCAGTGCCTGAATACCGCCTTCAAGACGGTGCTGGCCAAGTCGGCCGGCGCCGGCACGACGGTGACTGCCGCCACCATCCAGCTGACGCAAGGTTCCGGCGGCGGACCGAGCAATGTGGTCGCGCTGGCCACGGGGGTGGTCGACCTCACCGTCAACGGCCAGAAGGCCGCCGTCTACCTCGGCGTCGCCTTCATCACCGGCCCGCAGCTCGACGGTTCGGTGACGTTCGTGGGCGCCAACAAGCCGCTCGACACCGCCACCCAGACCTCGGTGCTGAAGGCGGTGGCCACTCGCGCGCAGCATCCGTGAGCGCCCAACCCGGTGATCAGGCGGGTGACAGCGAGCGCCTCATGACGACCCGGGCGCCGACCGCGTCGAGCCCGGCCTGCCGTTCGTGCTCGCGCACCGCCCGCAGCCCTGGGGTCGGATCGTCGTCACGGACGAACCCCCGCGCGGCGTAGAACGGCCCGTTCCACGGCACGTCGACGAAGGTCGTCAAGGTGATCGCGGCGTAGCCCTGCTCGGCCGCCCACTCGCACGCCGCTTCGAGCAGCCGGCCGCCGTAGCCACGGCGCATCGCGTGCGGCAGCACGGACAGCTCGCGCAGGTGGGCCTGCCCGTCGACCTCGTCGATCCAGGCGAAGCCCACCGGCGGGTCCTCGACGACGAGCACCCGCCTGGCCGCGCCGAGCGCCGCCGCGTCGAACGGCAGGGCGGGCAACCCGCGACCGGCCACCCGGAAGATCACTGCGGCACGCTCGTCGATGTCCGGGACCGCGGCGAGATCGCCCGGCCCGGCCACCCGGATCTCCGCCCGCTGCTCGGGCTGCGGTGCGCCGACCTGCAGGGCGTCGCGCACCCCGTCCGGGAAGCGCGTCGGCACCACGACGTTGCGGCCGTCGACCAGCCGGACGGTGATCGCCTTCGCCCCGCGCGGGAACCCGTTCGGCCAGCCCAGGGTGACCAGGTCTGGGTCGAGCGGCCGGCCCGGGGTCACACCGGCTATGTCGGCCCGGGCGATCGCCTCGTCGCCCACCCGCAGCTCCTCCGGCGTCACCGCCAGCGAGTGCGTGCTGCGCACCGCGTGCAGCAGCAGCCAGTGGATACCGACGAGGACCGCGCCGAACACGAGCCACCCCGGCAGGTGGACGAGCGCGCCGTGCCGGCCCGAGACCAGCCAGTCCAGGCCCAACGCCACCGGGATGACGATCAGCGACCAGCCGAGGCTGCGGTAGCTGCGCGCGTCCTCGCGGTAGCCGGCGGCGACGCCGCCCGCCGCCGCCGTCATGCCAGGAGGGTAGCCACCTCGGCGGCCCAGTAGGTCAGGATGACCGACGCCCCGGCCCGTCGGATCGACGTCAGCGTCTCGGCGATGACCCGGTCGCGGTCGAGCCAGCCGTGCGCGGCCGCCGCTTCGACCATCGCGTACTCGCCGCTGATCTGGTAGGCCGCCACCGGCACCGGCGAGGCATCGGCCACCGCTCGCAGGACGTCCAGGTAGGGCAGCGCCGGCTTGACCATCACCATGTCGGCGCCCTCGGCGATGTCCAGGGACACCTCGGCCAGCGCATCCGCCACGCTGCGCGAGGCGTCCTGCTGGTAGCTGGCGCGGTCGCCCTGCAGCGCCGAGTTGACCGCCTCGCGGAACGGTCCGTAGAACCCCGAGGCGTATTTGGGTGCGTAGCCCAGGATCCCGGTGTCGAGGAAGCCGGCACCGTCGAGCGCGCGCCGAACCACCGCCACCTGGCCGTCCATCATCCCGCTCGTGCCGACGACGTGTGCACCTGCCTCGGCCTGCGCGACACCCAGCGCCGCGTAGCGCAGCAAGGTGGCGTCGTTGTCCACGGCGCCGTGCTCGTCGAGAACCCCGCAGTGACCGTGGTCGGTGAACTCGTCCAGGCACAGGTCGGACATGAGCACGGTGCTGTCGCCGAGCTCGGCCCGCAGGTTGCGCAGCGCGACGTTCAGCACGCCCTGCGGATCGTCACCACCCGACCCGGTGGCGTCCTTCGTGGCCGGGATACCGAAGATCATCAGGCCGCCGACGCCGGCGGCGACCGCGGCGACCGCGGCCTTCACCAGCGACTCCTGGCTGTGCTGGACGACGCCCGGCATCGACGCGATCGGGTTGGGCTCGGTGAGGTCCTCGCGGACGAACATCGGCAGCACGAGATCGGACGGCCGGACGGCCACCTCCGACACCAGCCGGCGCAGGGCCGGCGTGCGCCGCAGTCGGCGCGGGCGGGAGGTCGGGAACGGCGGCAGGTCGGGCAGGCTCACCGGTTCGAGGCTACCGCCGCGCGCCCCCGTTCGCCTTCCCCATCACTGTGGTCGCTGC
>CAZZZE010000107.1:7005-8263 GCA_964658365.1 uncultured Jatrophihabitantaceae bacterium | reverse complement strand
GGCGCGCCGTCGACGTCGTACCAGAGCTCGGCCTGCGGGGCGGCGGTGAGCAGCGCCGTGGCCAGCGCGGTGACATAGGCAGTGTCGGTGCACCCGTCGTAGACGTAGCGGTGGCCCAGCACCGAGTGCTCGGTGGTGCCGACGAGCTCGCCGGCCGGGTGCTCCGACGACCGGTAGGTGACCGGGATCTGGAACAACGCATCCCCCGAGCGGACGACGTGCGTCTCGATGCCGACCTCGCCGGCCGGGTCGTCCCAGCGGTACGCGCCGACCGCCTCGAGCGGGCCACCGTCGGTGAACCAGGACCGACCCGGCACGAACCGCTGCAGCAGTTCGATCTTGGACGGGGTCAGGGTTGCCCGGTGGATGACGGCCACGCCCCGACGGTACCGAGATCGGTGAAGGCGGCGCGCACCGAGTGCTCGGCGACGGCCCGCAGCTGGTCGACGGTGAGCCCGACCTCGGTGATCGCGGTGCGGTGCTCCTGCGACAGCGTCACGTCGCTGACCCGCGGGTCGTCGGTGTTGATGGTCACCGGGACGCCGGCGGCCAGCAGGTCGTGGATCTGGTGCTCGCGCAGGCTCGGGGACGCACCGGTCTGGGTGTTGCTCGTCAGCGCGACGTCCAGCGTGATCCCGCGGGCGGCCAGGTGGTCCAGCAGCGCCGGGTCCTCGACCGACCGGACACCGTGCCCGATGCGCTCGGCGCCGAGGTGCCGCACGGCGGCCCACACGCTCGCCGGGCCGGCTGCCTCGCCGGCGTGCACGGTGACGTGCAGCCCGGCGTCGCGTGCCGCGGCGAAGGCCGGCGTGAACAGCTCGGCTGGGTAACCGGCCTCGTTGCCGGCCAGGTCGACGCCGCAGAGGCGCTCACGCCGCGTCAGCATGGTGGCCATCTGATCCCGCGCGGAGTCCGGTCCCAGGTCGCGCACGACAATGCCCACGAGCCCGACCGGCATCCCGCGTCGGGCCGCTGCAGCCTCGACTGCATCGGACACCGCGTCGATAACAGCCTCCCGTGCCAGCCCCGTCTCGGCGGCGATGAACCCGGGGCTGAAGCGCAGCTCGAGATGATCGAGGCCGTCGTCGGCGGCGTCGTCGACGACCTCGGCCGCCGCCCGGGCCCAGTCCTGCTGGGAGGTCAGCGCCGACACCGCAACGTCGACCTTGTGCAGGTAGGGCAGCAGGCCCGGCAGCAGCTCGTCGGCGACCAGCGCCGCGCGCGGGTCCTCGAGCGCAGCCAGCGGATGGCCGGTGCG
>CAZZZE010000107.1:5673-6905 GCA_964658365.1 uncultured Jatrophihabitantaceae bacterium | reverse complement strand
GCGGCGAGTGCCTCGTTGAGGGTCTTGGACGGGCGCATGATCGCCGACGCCTTCTCGGCATCGGGGCGGTAGTAGCCGCCGATGTCCGCAGGCGTTCCCTGCACGGCGACCAGCTCGTCGGTGATCGTCTGCTCGTTCTCGCGCAGCGTGCCGGCCAGCTTCGCGAAGGACTCGCCCAGTTCGGCGTCCGCGGTCTGCTTGGCCAGCTCCTCGGCCCAGTACAGCGCGAGGTAGAAATGGCTGCCGCGGTTGTCGATCGTGCCCAGCTTGCGACCGGGTGAGCGGTTCTCGTCGAGGAACGAGGCGGTGGCGCGGTCGAGGGTTTCGGCCAGGATCTGCGCGCGCGGGTTGTCGGCGGACTGCGCCAGGTGCTCGAAGCTCACGGCCAGGGCCAGGAACTCACCGAGACTGTCCCAGCGCAGATAGTTCTCCTTCACCAGCTGCTGGACGTGCTTCGGGGCCGAGCCGCCGGCGCCGGTCTCGAACAGCCCGCCGCCGTTGATCAGCGGGACGACCGAGAGCATCTTGGCCGACGTGCCCAGCTCGAGGATCGGGAACAGGTCGGTGAGGTAGTCGCGCAACACGTTGCCGGTGACCGAGATGGTGTCCTCGCCCTTGCGGATGCGCTCGAGCGAGAACGCGATCGCCTCCTCCGGCGCCATGATCTCGATCTGCAGGCCGTCGGTGTCGTGCTCGGTCAGGTACTCGCACACCTTCTCGATCAACACGGCGTCATGGGCGCGGGTCTCGTCGAGCCAGAAGATGGTGGGCGATCCGGTGGCGCGGGCGCGGGTGACGGCCAGCTTGACCCAGTCGCGCACCGGGACGTCCTTGGTCTGGCACATGCGCCAGATGTCGCCCTCGGAGACCACGTGTTCGAGCACGACGTCGCCGGCCGCGTTGGTCACCCGCACGGTGCCGGTCGTCGGGATCTCGAAGGTCTTGTCGTGCGAGCCGTACTCCTCGGCGGCCTGGGCCATCAGCCCGACGTTCGGCACCGAGCCCATCGTCGCCGGGTCGTAGGCACCGTGGGCGCGGCAGTCGTCGATGGCGACCTGGTAGATGCCGGCGTAGGACGAGTCGGGGATGACGGCCAGCGTGTCGGCCTCGGCGCCGTCGGGTCCCCACATGTGACCCGACGTGCGGATCATCGCCGGCATCGAGGCGTCGACGATCACGTCGCTGGGCACGTGCAGGTTGGTGATGCCGCGGTCGGAGTCGACCATGGCCAG
>CAZZZE010000107.1:0-5573 GCA_964658365.1 uncultured Jatrophihabitantaceae bacterium | reverse complement strand
CGTCGCTGGGCACGTGCAGGTTGGTGATGCCGCGGTCGGAGTCGACCATGGCCAGCGCGGGCCCGTCGGCGATGGCCTGCTCGAACGCGGCCTTGATCTCGGCGCCGTTGTCGAGCCTGTCGAGCCCGGCCAGGATCGCGCCGAGCCCGTCGTTCGGGCTCAGGCCCGCGGCGGCGAGCGTCTCGCCGTACTGCGCGAAGACGTCCGGGAAGAAGGCCCGTACGACGTGGCCGAAGATGATCGGGTCGGACACCTTCATCATCGTGGCCTTGAGGTGGACGGAGAACAGCACGCCCTCGTCCTTCGCACGCTGGATCTGGGCGGTGAGGAACTCGCGCAGCGGGCCGACGCGCATGGCGGTGGCGTCGACGATCTCGTGGGCGAGCACCGGCACCGACTCGCGCAGCACGGTGCTGCTGCCGTCGTCGCCGGTCAGCGTGATGGTCAGGGTGTCGTCGGCGGGCAGCACGGCGGACTTCTCCGAGGAGCGGAAGTCGTCGGCGGTCATGTGCGCGACGTTGGTCTTCGATTGCGGCGACCACGCGCCCATGCGGTGCGGGTGCTTGCGGGCGTACTGCTTCACCGACGCCGGGGCGCGGCGGTCGGAGTTGCCCTCGCGCAGCACCGGATTCACGGCGCTGCCCTTGGTCACGTCGTAGCGGGCCCGGGTGTCGCGGTCCTCGTCGGTCCTCGGGTCGTCCGGGTAGTCGGGCAGGTCGTAACCCTGTTCCTGCAGCTCCTTGATCGCGGCCTTGAGCTGCGGGATCGAGGCGCTGATGTTCGGCAGCTTGATGATGTTGGCCTCGGGCGTCTTGGCCAGCTCGCCGAGCTCGGCCAGCGCGTCGTCGAGCCGCTGCTCGGCGGTGAGTCGGTCGGGGAACTGCGCGATGATGCGCCCGGCCAGCGAGATGTCGCGCGTCTCGACCTCAACCCCCGCCGTCGAGGCGAACGCCTCGATGATCGGCAGGAACGAGTAGGTGGCCAGCAGCGGCGCCTCGTCGGTGTGCGTGTAGATGATCTTGGCCATGTGCTGGCAACTCCCCGCTCGAGTAACTTCCCTTGACGTCAAGATACCTTGTCGGCTGACGTGACGGCGGTCGCCTCACCCTAGATGCGCGTGGCCGCGCGCTTCATCAGTAGCGGCATCGACAGCTCGTGCAGCGGGGCGACCGCTCGCCACAGCGTGCGGCCGAGCGGAGTGTGCGTCCGCACGACCGTCGCCCAGGTGATGCTGTCGCCGTTGCGCACGAAGTGGTGCTGCGCCTCGAGCAGGGGCGACCCGGCCGAGATGACGGCCCGCTCGTTGGTGCTCTCGGTGAGGTACCAGCCGAGCACGGTGGCCGGCGAGCGCAGCGGGCCCAGCCGCAGCCGCAGGCCGTGCCGCCAGCCGAGGACGAGGCCCTGGCGCAGTCCCACCGGCGCGCCCTCCAGGCAGCCGCGGGCCCACTGCTGCGGGGCCGCGGCCAGGCCGCCGTCGAGCCTGACGGCGGTCGAGTAGTCGGCCTTGCGTGCCTCCGGGGTATCGGCGACCTGCGCGGGCAGGGCGACGCGCTGCGTGCGGACGGTCGAGGTGGCGGGACTCATGCCCCCACGCTAGTTACCGACTCACGCGAGCGTCCGACCGTAGAGGTCGGCGAGTGCGTCCCAGTGCCGCAAGTCGGCGGCCTCGTCGTACGTGGCGTTGTCGGGAACCGCGAAGCCGTGGTGAGCCGGATAGGTCTCGATCAGGTGGGACACCCCCGCGTCGGTGAGAGCTGTCTCGAGCAGCTCGCGCTGGTCGTCGGTGAAGGATCGATCCTCGATCGCCCCTGCCACGTAGACGGTGGCCGTGATGTCGCCGGCCCGCAGATGGGGGCTGTCGTCGCTGTCCTCGACTGCCAGCCCGCCGCCGTGGAACGACGCGGCCGCGCCGATCGCGTCGCCCAGCCGTCCGGCGACGATCATGGACGTCCGCCCGCCCATGCAGTAACCGGTCGTCCCGATCGGGCCGCCGGTCGTCTCGGGCCTGGCACGCAGGAAGTCGATGAACGCGCGGGCGTCGGCAGCCATGATCTCGGGCGTGACAGTGCCCATGAGCGCGAACAGCCGGGCCCGCTCGTCGGGGTCGGAGAAGGCGTTGGCAGCGTCGAACGGCGCCCAGGGCGCGTGACGGTAGTAGACGTCGGGGACGAGGGTCACGTAGCCCAGACCGGCCAGCTGCTCGGCCATGTCGCGGTGCGCGGCACGCAGGCCCATGGCGTCGGGATACATGATGACGGCCGGCCACGGGCCCGCACCGTCGGGCACGTGCAGCGACGCCGCCGCCACCCCATCGGCCGTCGGAACCTCGACATCGTGTTGGGTCATCCGGGTCTCCTCTCGTCGTGGCCGTCGACGCTACCCACTGGCACATCGACGGGTCGCCTCTGAGCCGATGTCACGCCCGCGGCTGGGCGACGCCCTCGACCATTCTGGCCTGCCGGTGGGCGTGCAGCAGCGGTTCGGTGTACCCGGCCGGCTGGGCGAGGCCCTCGACGATCAGATCGCGGGCGGCGCGGAACGCCTCGCCGTCGAACGCCGGCGCCATCGGCGTGTACCGCGGGTCGCCGGCGTTCTGCTCGTCGACGACGGCGGCCATCTTGCGCAGCGCCGTGTCGACGCGATCGAGGGAGACGACGCCGTGGTGCAGCCAGTTGGCGATGTGCTGCGAGGAGATCCGGCACGTTGCGCGGTCCTCCATCAGCTCGACGCCGGACAGGTCGGGCACCTTGGAGCAGCCGACGCCCTGATCGACCCAGCGCACGACGTAGCCCAGGATGCCCTGGGCGTTGTTCTCGACCTCGGCGTCGATGTCGTCCTCGCTCCAGGCGCGGTCGGGTTCGATCGGGATGGTCAGCAGGTCGGCCAGCTGTGCACGTGGACCGCCGGCGACAAGCTCCGACTGCCGCTGCGCGACGTCGACCTCGTGGTAGTGCGTGGCGTGCAGGGTGGCGGCAGTGGGTGAGGGCACCCAGGCGCACGACGCACCGGCGCGCGGGTGGCCGATCTTCTCGGCCATCATCTGCTGCAGGCGCTCGGGTGCCGCCCACATGCCCTTGCCGATCTGCGCGCGGCCCTGCAGCCCGCAGGCCAGCCCGACGTCGACGTTGTTGTCCTCGTACGCGCGGATCCACGGCTGGGCCTTCATGTCGGCCTTGCGGACCATCGGCCCGGCCAGCATGGACGTGTGGATCTCGTCGCCGGTGCGGTCGAGGAACCCGGTGTTGATGAACGCCACCCGGGTGCGCGCGGCGCGGATGCATTCGGTCAGGTTCACCGTCGTGCGCCGCTCCTCGTCCATGATCCCGAGCTTCACGGTGTTCGGCGCGAGCGCGAAGACGTCCTCGACGAGCGTGAAGATCGCGTCCGCGAAGGCGACTTCGTCCGGGCCGTGCATCTTGGGTTTGACGACGTACACCGACCCGGCCGGCGAGTTGACCCGGCGCCCGGCCGGCCCGACGTCGACCAACGCGGCCAGCACGGTGACAACCGCGTCGAGCATACCCTCGGGTATCTCGCGGCCGTCGGCGTCGCGCACGGCGGGCGTAGTCATCAGGTGGCCGACGTTGCGGGCGAGCAGCAGGGCATGTGGACGCACCCGGTGGACACCGCCGTCGGGCGTGGTAACGCTGCGTTCCGGGTTCAGCCGCCGGGTGAAGGTCTTGCCGCCTTTGCTGACGTCCACCGAGAGCTCACCGGTCATCAGCCCGAGCCAGTTGCGGTAGCAGGTGACCTTGTCCTCGCCGTCGACCGCGGCGACCGAGTCCTCGAAGTCGATGATCGTGGTGACCGCCGACTCGATCACGACGTCGGAGACGCCCGCGATGTCGGCCCGGCCCACCGAGGTACCGGTGTCGAACACGAGCTCGATCCCCAACCCGTGATGGGTGAGCAGCACGGTGTCGGGATCGTCGGCGGGGCCGGTCCAGCCGGTGAATGCCGCCGGGTCGACGAGCGTGCACCACGCACCGTTGACGGCCACGGCAAGCGCACCGTCGATCACCGCGTAGCGATCGGCGTCGGCGTGCGAGCCGTCCCGCAGCGGCACCGCGCGATCGAGGAACGCCCGCGCCCACGCCACGACCTGCGCGCCCCGGACCTCGTCGTAGGGGCCAGGCGGCGGCGGGGTGCCGAGGGCGTCGGTGCCGTAGAGCGCGTCGTACAGCGAGCCCCACCGGGCGTTCGCGGCGTTCAGCGCGTAGCGCGCGTTCGAGGCGGGGACGACGAGCTGCGGGCCGGCGATCGCCGCGATCTCGGCGTCGACGCGCTCGGTGTCGATCGTGAACGGCTCGCCGTCGTCGGCCAGGTAACCGATCTCGGCGAGGAACGCGCGGTAGGCGTCGGCGTCGATCGGCTGCCCGGCGCGCTCGCGGTGCCACTCGTCGAGGGCGTCCTGCAACCGGGTGCGCTCGGCCAGCAACTCGCGGTTGCGCGGCCCGAGCTCGGCCACCAGCCGAGCCAGCCCCGACCACACGACGTCGGGATCGATCTTCGCTGCCGGCGCCGCCTCGTGCTCGACGAAGTCGCTCAGCCGCACGTCGACCGCCAGCCCGCACCGATCGACGTACTCAGGCAATGATCGCTCCAGGGTTGAGGATGTTGTCGGGGTCGAGCGCCTGCTTGATGCGCCGGGTGACGTCGAGGACGTCTGCGCCGACCTGACTCTCGAGCCAGGGCTGCTTCATGCGTCCGACGCCGTGCTCGCCGGTGATCGTGCCGCCGAGCGCGACGGCGAGGTCCATGATCTCGCCGAAGGCCAGCTGCGCCCGCCGTGCCATCTCCGGCTGCGCCGGGTCGAAGACGATGAGCGGGTGGGTGTTGCCGTCGCCGGCGTGCGCGATGAGCGGGATCGTCAGCTCGCGCGCGGCAGCGATCCGCTCGATCCCGGCCACGAGGTCGGGCAGCCGCGGCAGCGGCACACCGACGTCCTCGAGCAGCAGCCGGCCGAGTTTCTCGACGGCCGGGATCGCCCCACGGCGGGCCGCGACGAAGGCCTCGCCTTCCGCCTCGTCGGCGGTCGAGTAGATCTCGGTGGCGTGGTGCCGCTCGCACGCCGCGGTGATGACCTCGACCTCCCGCGGGTCGCCACTGTCGGTGCGCGCGACGAGCAGCGCCGCGGCCGTGCGGTCGAGACCCATGCGGAACTCGTCCTCGACGGCGTTGATCGCAGCGCGGTCCATGTACTCGAGCATCGAGGGCCGCAGCTGCGAGGTGATGTCGAGGATCGCCGCGGTCGCGTCCTCGGTGGTGGCGAACCAGGTCGCCAGCGTGTGTGCGGGTGGCGCCGGCGGCAGGAGGCGAAGCGTCACCTCGGTGATGATCCCGAGCGTGCCCTCGCTGCCGACGAACAGCTTGTGCAGCGGCAGTCCGGCGACGTCCTTCAGCCGCGGGCCGCCGAAGCGCACCGCCCGGCCGTCGCTGAGCACGACCTGCATGCCGAGCACGTAGTCGGTGGTGACGCCGTACTTGACGCAGCACAGGCCGCCGGCGTTCGTGGCGATGTTGCCGCCGATCGAGCAGATCTCGTAGGACGACGGGTCGGGCGGGTACCAGAG
>CAZZZE010000106.1:0-8266 GCA_964658365.1 uncultured Jatrophihabitantaceae bacterium | reverse complement strand
CGCGCCGACCGCGGCGGCGAGCGGCGGCTCGAGGCCGGCCGCGAGCAGCGAGCCGATCAGCCCGCTGAGCACGTCGCCGCTGCCCGCGGTGCCCAGCCAGGGCGTCCCGGTGGGGTTGACCCACGCCCGGCCGTCGGGGGCGGCCACGATCGTCCGGTCGCCCTTGAGCAGCACGGTCGCGCCCAGGGCCGACGCAGCCGCCCGCGCCGAGCTCAACCGATCGGCGGACGGGCCGTCGGCGATGCGGGCGAACTCCCGGTCGTGCGGCGTCAGCACGGTGGCCGCGCCGCGCCCGCGCAGCAGCTCCGGATGCTCGCCCAGCACGGTGATGCCGTCGGCGTCGACGAGCACCGGGACGTCGGTGGACAGCACGTCGGCGAGCAGGTCGCGAGCGGCGACGTCGGTGCCCATGCCAGGCCCGGCGACCCACGACTGGACGCGCAGCGTGCTCGGCTGCGCACCCTCCTGCACGACCACCTCGGGGTATGCCGCGCGGATCGCGTCGGCCGCGGTGCCGGCATAGCGGACCATGCCCGCGCCGCCGCTGATGGCCGAGCCGGTGGAGAGCACCCCGGCCCCGGGATAGGCCGCCGAGCCGGACACCAGCCCGACCACGCCGCGGGTGTACTTGTCGTCGCCGCCGCCCGGCGTGGGCAACAGCGCCGCGACGTCGGCGGACTCGAGCACCATCGTGCCGGCCGGCGGCAGCGTCTCGTCCAGCCCGATGTCCACGACGCGCAGCTCGCCGACGTGTCGCGCCCCGCCGCCGACGACGAGCCCCGGTTTGAGCGTGCCGAAGGTGACGGTGACGTCGGCCCGCACGGCGTGCGCGCCCGCCTCGCCGGTGTCGGCGTCGACGCCGGACGGGATGTCGACGGCTACCGTCGGCACGCGCCGCGCGGCCTCGGCCAGCGGCACCGCGGCCGGGCGCAGGTCGCCGGATCCGCCGATCCCCACGATGCCGTCGACGACGAGATCGGCATCGGACACGATCGCGGGCGAGGGGTCGCGGACCCGTCCGCCGGCGGCGCGCAGCGCGGCCAGGCCGCCGCCGTGCGCACGATCGGGCGCCAGCAGGAGCGCCGTGACGCCGGCTCCGCGCCGGGCCAGGTACGCCCCGGCGTACAGCGCGTCGCCGCCGTTGTTGCCGGCGCCGACCAGCAGCACCACCCGCGCGCCATAGGCAGATCCGAGCAGCCGGACGCACTCGACGTACAGGCCGTGCGCAGCGCGAGCCATCAGTGCGCCGTCCGGCAGCCGCGCCATCAGCGCGTCCTCGGCCGCCCGTACCTGCTCGACGGTGTGCACCCCGCGCATGCGTCCCTGCCTCTCAGGATTCGGCGATCACCGTGGCCGACGCGATGCCGCCGTCGTGGGACAGCGAGACATGCCAGCGCGTCACGCCCAGCGTCGACGCGCGTGCGGCGACCGTGCCGCGCACCACGATCGAGGGCCTACCCACGTCGTCGACGACCACCTCGGCGTCGGTCCAGAGCATCCCACCGCCGGCACCGAGCGCCTTGGCCAGCGCCTCCTTGGCCGCGAAGCGCGCGGCCAGCGACTCGGCCGAGCGCGGCGCTCCGGACGCCGTCAGCTGCTCCGCCGGGGTGAACAGCCGCCCGGCCAGCGCGGGCGTCCGGGCCAGCACCGCGGCGAACCGTTCGACGGGTACGACGTCGATCCCCACCCCGACGATCGGCACCGGCGCTATGCGGTGGGTGAACCGGCAGGCGCCGGCTCGCCGGGCTCGGGCGCGTAGTCCGAGAGGTGCCCCGGGAACGCGGACTTGCCGGGGTTCAGGAACGCGAACGCGTTGTTCACCGCGGTGGCCACCTCGCCGAAGCCGGTGGCGATCAGCTTGACCTTGCCCGGGTAGTCGACGATGTCGCCCGCGGCGTAGATGCCCGGCACCGAGGTCGCGCCGGCGGTGTCGGTCATGATCTGCCGCTTCTGGATGTCGAGGCCCCACTCCATCAGCGGGCCCAGGTTGGCGGTGAAGCCGAGCGCGGCGATCAGCTTGGTACAGGCCAGTGTCTCGGGCTCGCACCCCTTGGCGGTGATCTCGACCCGGTCGACGTCCGGATCTCCGTACACGGCCGAGACCTGGGCATCGGTGATGATGCGCACCGAGGACCGGCGCAGCAGCTCGACGGAGTGCTGGTGGGCCCGGAACTCGCCGCGGCGGTGCACGACGGTGACCGAGCGGCCGATCGGCTCGAGCATCAGCGCCCAGTCGAGCGCGGAGTCGCCGCCGCCGACGACCACGATGTCCTGGTCCTCGTACGCGCGGGGCTCCGGCACGAAGTGCACCAGCCCGCGACCGAGGTACTCCGAGCCGGTGGGCAACGGGCGCGGGGTGAAGGTGCCGATACCGCCGGTGATGACGATGGCCCGGGCCGAGATGCGGTGCCCGCTGGCCGTGGTGACCGCGAACCCGCCGTCGCCGCGCTCGAGCCCAACGGCCTGGTGGCCCAGCAGGTAGGTCGGCGTGAACGGCGCGGCCTGCTTGAGCAGTTGCTCGACGAGCTCGCGGCCCTTGATCGCCGGGAACCCGGCGACGTCGAAGATCGCCTTCTCGGGGTACATGGCGGTGATCTGGCCGCCCGGCTCCTCGAGCGAGTCGAGCACGGCCGTGGACAGCGTCCGCACGCCCGCGTAGTACGCGCCGAACAGTCCCACCGGCCCGGCCCCGACGATCAGGACGTCGACGTTGTTGAGCGTGGCGGTCGTCATGAGGGTGAACCTATTCGACGGTCACCGACTTCGCGAGGTTCCGCGGCTTGTCGATGTCGCAGCCACGGGTCTGCGCGATCTCGGCGGCCAGCACCTGCAACGGCAACGTGGTGACGAATGGCGAGAGCAGCGTGGGCACGCGCGGGACGGCGAAGAAATCGGCCGCGAGCGCGCGGCCCGCGGTGTCGTCGTCCTCGCCGATGACGATCGTGCGGGCGCCGCGGGCCTTGACCTCGGCGACGTTCGACAGCATCTTCTGGTGCAGCAGCGGCCGTCCGGTCGGTGACGGCATGATCACCACGACCGGCAGGCCGTCCTCGATCAGCGCGATGGGTCCGTGCTTCAGCTCGCCGGCCGGGAAGCCCTCGGCGTGCATGTAGGCCAGTTCCTTCAGCTTGAGCGCGCCCTCGAGCGCCACCGGGTAACCGACGTGCCGGCCGAGGAACAGCACCGCCCGCGACGTCGCGATGTCGCGGGCCAGCTCGCGCACCGGGTCGAGGGAGGCGAGCACGCGCTCGATCGCGTCCGGCATCTGGCACAGCGCGTCGTACTCGCGGATGATCTCGTCGCCGTACTTCGTGCCGCGGGCCTGGGCGAGCGCCAGCCCGACGAGCTGCACCGCGGCCACCTGGGCCAGGAACGTCTTGGTGGCCGCGACTCCGATCTCGGGGCCGGCGTGGGTGTAGAGCACCGCGTCGGACTCGCGCGGGATCTGCGCGCCGTTGGTGTTGCAGATGGCCAGCACCTTGGCGCGCTGCTCGACGGCGTGTCGCACCGCCTCGAGGGTGTCGGCGGTCTCGCCGGACTGGCTGATCGGGACGACGAGCGTCTGCCGGTCGAGCACGGGGTCGCGGTAGCGGAACTCCGAGGCCATCTCGACCTCGACGGGGATGCGCGTCCAGTGCTCGATGACCTGCTTGGCGATCAGGGCCGAGTGGTAGGCGGTGCCGCAGGCGACCATGAAGACCTTGTCGATGTCGCGCAGCTCCTGCGGGTCGAGCCGCTGCTCGTCGAGCACGATCTGCCCGCCGACGAGGTGACCGCGCAGCGTGTCGGCGACCGCCGTCGGCTGCTCGGCCATCTCCTTGAGCATGAAGTACTCGTAGCCGCCCTTCTCGGCAGCAGCGAGGTCCCAGTCGACGTGGTAGGGGTTGCCCGCGACGGGCGCGCCGTGGAAGTCGGTGATGACGTAGCCGTCCCGGCGGATCTCGACGACCTCGTCCTGGCCGAGGGCCACCGCGTCACGGGTGAACTCGATGAACGCCGCGACGTCGCTGCCCAGGAACATCTCGCCGTCGCCGACCCCGACCACGAGCGGGGAGTTGCGACGGGCGGCCACCACGACGTCCGGGTCCTCGGCGTCGACGAGGACGAGCGTGAACGAGCCGCGCAGCCGCCGGCACACCGCGCGCAGCGCGTCGGCCAGCGACCCGCCGCTCGAGCGCAGCTGCGCGGCCACGAGGTGCGCGACCGTCTCGGTGTCGGTCTCGCTGGCGAACTCGACGCCGTCGCGCTCCAACGCTGCCCGAAGTTCGCCGAAATTCTCGATGATCCCGTTGTGCACGACCGCGACCCGCCCGGCGGCGTCGGCGTGCGGGTGCGCGTTGCGGTCGGTCGGGCCGCCGTGGGTGGCCCAGCGGGTGTGCCCCATCCCGGTGTGGCCGGTGAGGGACGAGGCACTCAGTTCGCTGGCGATGAGCTTGTCGAGGTTCTCGATCCGGCCGGCCTTCTTGGCGATCTGCAACCCGTCGGCACCCAGGACCGCGACGCCCGAGGAGTCGTACCCGCGGTACTCGAGGCGCCGCAGCCCCTCGACGACGACGGCCAGCGCCGGACGCGGGCCGACGTACCCCACGATTCCGCACATGAGGACAGGGTAAGCCCCGGCGCCACGACCGCCGGCTGCGACGCGAGCAGCGCTCAGGTGCCGGCCGGGCGCTCGCTACGGAGCTGCCGAGGCGCTCGACGTCGGCTGCGTGGTCGGCGTGCCGGTGGCGGACGCCGAGCCCGAGGTCGAGGCACCGGGCGACCCGGTAATCGTCGCGGTGCTGGCTGGCGCGGTCTGGGTGACGGTCGGCGTCGTGACGACGACCTTGGGCGTCACCGTCACGTACACCGTGGGCGTCGCCGGGACGGTCGTCGTGCGCACGGTGTCGTGGCCGAAGAAGCTGGTACCACCCCCGGAGTCGCCGCGCACGACGTCGCTGATCGGACGGCCGGCGACGATCTCGACGCCGGTGACGACCGCCATGAGGACCACGAACAGGCCGACGGCCCCCATCGCCGAACGCTTCAGGACGACGGCTCCGGCCGGGTGCGGGCTCGGGCGCCGCGGCCGGGGACGCGAGGCGGGCAACGCCGGCGGGGCGTCGTCGGGCACCGGCAGCGAACGAGTGGCCCGCGCAGGCAGCGGCACGACCTCCCGAACGCGACTGCTCGTCGAGCGCAGCGAGGTCGTGTAGACGGCGTTGCCGACGGCGCTCAGCACGCTGGCCAGCGCCGCGCCGATGACGGTGCCGGTGACGCCCAGGTAGGACGCGGCCACGGTGGCGGTGATCGCGGCGAGCGCGGTGCCCACCAGTTGGGTGGCGGAAAGCCCGAAACTCGGCAGGGCCCGTCGGGGCCGGGCGGCGGGTCGGTCGGTGGAGCGGTTCTCGTCGTCGGTGTCGGTGTGTTCGGTGTCGGGATCGAGGTCGGTGTCGGTAGTCACAGTGGCGTGCAAACCTTCGGTGCTAGACGGCAGCGGTTCGTCGGGGGACGCCGCGAACTGTCCATGGTGGTCGGTGTACCCCGGTGCGTGGTGTGAGCGCTCAAGCGCCGCTAAGCGACGCGATAGCGTGCGGGACATGACGTCCGGCGATTCCTTGCGCTCGTCGCCGACCGAGCAGGAGCGCCATGCCTGGGAGGACCCGGGCGTGTTCGAGGCCGCGGCCGGCGTCCACCGCATCCCGCTGCCGCTGCCCGGCGACGCGCTCAAGGCCGTCAACGTCTACGCGATCCCCGATGGCGACAAGGTGGTGCTCATCGACGGCGGGTGGGCGATGGCGCAGTCCAGCGAACTGCTCGCCGCCGGCCTGGCGACGCTCGGTTACGAGCTGGGCGACGTCCGCGACTTCTACGTCACGCACCACCACCGCGACCATTACACGCAGGCCGTCGTGCTGCGCCGCCGCTTCGGCAGCACCGTCTCGCTCGGCGAGGGCGAGCGGGCCGCCTTGGCGGCCATCCGCGCGAGCCCCGAACGACCCAACGTCGCACGGATGCTCGACGCCGGCGCCGCGTCGCTCGCCCGGCAGTTCGAGTCGTGGGCGGCCGGCGTCGACCGCGCCGCCGAGCTGGCCGACTACGAGGATCCCGATCGGTGGTTGGCCGACGGGATCGAGTTGCCGCTGGCCACGCGCACCCTGCGGGTCGTTGCCACCCCCGGACATACCCGAGGGCATGTTGTCTTCCACGACCCCGAGCACGACACGCTGTTCGCCGGCGATCACGTGCTGCCGCACATCACGCCGTCGATTGGTGTCGAGATGAACCGGCCGCCGTCGCCGCTGCGCGACTACCTGGCCTCGCTCGCCCTCGTCAGGGCCATGCCCGACGCGCGGCTGCTCCCGGCGCACGGGCCGGTCACCGGGTCGGTGCACCAGCGCATCGACGAGCTCGCCGCGCATCACGCCCGGCGCCTGGAGATCACCGCCGAGGCCCTCGGGCACGGGGCGAGCACCGGCTTCGACGTCGCCCGGGCCACGCCGTGGACGCGGCACCAGCGCCACTTCGACGACCTCGACCTGTTCAACCAGATCATGGCCGTCAACGAGACCGTCGCGCACCTGATTGTGCTGGTCGAGCGCGGCCTGGCCCGCGAGCAGCGCCTCGACGGCGTCACCCACTTCACCCGCACCTGAGCGCTGGCGGATCAGACGGCGGCGACCACCTTGGCGAGGTCGTCGGCGATCGAGTCGGCCTGCTCCTGGGTCGCGGCCTCGACCATCACCCGCACGAGCTGCTCGGTACCCGACGGGCGCAGCAGCACCCGGCCGGAGTCGCCGAGCAGGGCACCTGCCTCGGCCACCGCGCCGGCCACCGCGCTCGAGGCGGCGACGGTCGCGCGATCGCTGACCGGCACGTTCACGAGCGTCTGCGGCAGCCTGCGCACGACGCCGGCCAGCTGCGCCAGCGACGTGCCGGTGTCGCACATCCGGGCCATCACGTGCAGCGCGGTGAGCAGGCCGTCGCCGGTGGTTGCCGTGTCGGTGAACACGAGGTGCCCGCTCTGCTCGCCGCCCAGGGCGAGGTCGTTGGCTCGCAACGCCTCGAGGACGTAGCGATCACCCACGGCGGTGGTCAGCACCTGCACCCCCGCCGCGCGCATGGCGTGGTGGAAGCCGAGGTTGCTCATGACGGTGGCGACCACGGTGTCCTGACGCAACCGACCCTGCTCGTGCAGCGCCAGCGCGCAGATCGCGAGCAGCTGATCGCCGTCGACGACGGCACCGGAGGCATCGACGGCCAGGCATCGGTCGGCGTCGCCGTCGTGGGCGATGCCGAGGTCGGCGCCGCTGCCCCGCACGGCGCTGACCAGGCCGTCCAGGTGCGTCGACCCCACCCCGTCGTTGATGTTCAGCCCATCGGGCGCGGCGGCGATCGCGGTCACCTGCGCGCCTGCGCCCCGGTAGATCTCGGGCGCGACGAACGATGCGGCGCCGTGCGCGCAGTCGACGACGACGTGCAACCCGTCGAGCCGTGCTGGGACCGAGCCAAGCAAGTGCGCGCCGTAGCGCTCGACGGCATCGTCGGCGCTGCGCAGCCGCCCGACGAGCGGGCCGATCGGCCGGGTGCACGGACCGAGCTCGACTTCGGATTCGATCTCGTGCTCGATGTCGTCGGGCAGCTTCTGCCCGCCCGCGGCGAACAGCTTGATGCCGTTGTCAGGCATCGGGTTGTGCGAGGCCGACAGCACCACGCCGAGGTCGGCGCCGTAGGAGGCGGTCAGGAACGCGACGGCCGGCGTGGGCAGCACGCCGACGGGCAGGACGTCGGCGCCCGCGGACGTCAGCCCGGCCACGACGGCGGCCTCGAGCATCTCGCCGCTCGCCCGTGGGTCGCGGCCGACGACGGCGAGCGGACGGTGCGAGGCGTCGTGGGCGACGAGCACCCGCACCGCTGCACCGGCGACCGCCATGGCGAGCTCCGGGGACAGGTCGCCGTTGGCCAGTCCCCGGACGCCGTCGGTGCCGAACAACGACCCCATTCGGGTCAGCGCTTGGAGTACTGGGGTGCCTTGCGGGCCTTCTTCAGGCCGTACTTCTTGCGCTCCTTGACCCGCGGGTCGCGGGTGAGGAAGCCGGCCTTCTTCAGCGCCGGACGGTCGTCGGGCTCGAGGTTGATCAGCGCGCGGGCGATGCCGAGGCGCAGCGCGCCGGCCTGGCCGCTCGTGCCGCCGCCGACGATCGAGGCGAGGACGTCGTACTGGTCGGCCTTCTCGAGCGTCACGAACGGCTCGCGGATGAGCTGCTGGTGCACCTTGTTCGGGAAG
>CAZZZE010000105.1:6302-8314 GCA_964658365.1 uncultured Jatrophihabitantaceae bacterium | reverse complement strand
GCGCGTTGGTAGCGCTCGTAGACCACCCGCGACTGGAACGTCCTGGTCTCGATCAGATCGAGTTCGATCTCGTCGATGACCGGCGGCAGGAAGGGCGTGCCGGCGCCGACGACGATCGGGTAGCGGAACATGCGTAACTCCTCGACCAGGCCGAGTTCGATGGCTGCCGCGGCGAGGCCGGCGCCACCGATCCCGACGCCGCGGTCGGTGCCGTCCACAGCGGCAGCCGCTTCCTCGGCCACCGATCCGCGGGCGAGGCGGGCGTTGCCCTCGACGCGTGCGAGCGTGCGACTGAAGACGATCTTCGGAAGCGCCGACCACACGTCGGCGAACTCGGCCTCGAGCTCGCTGTCTCGCATCGACGGGTCGGTCTCCCACGGCAGCATCGTCTCGTAGAGCTTGCGCCCGCACAGCTGGGCGCCGAGTTCGCGGGTCTCCTGGAGGTGAAAGCGGAACAGCTCCTCGCTGGGCGCCGACCAGCCGATCGCGCCGTCGCGGCCGGCGATGAAACCGTCCGCCGACACGCTCATCGAGAAGATCAGCACGAAGACACCGGCCTTCCTGGGACGGGGCAATGGTCTGGCGGTGGCGACTGTGCCACAGGGCGAAGTCTGCCGTGTTGATCAACTGGTTGCTCAAGTGTTCCGGGCGCCGGCCGATGGTGGGTATGAGTGGGTCGCCCGCGAACGCAATGGAGCGCGCAGTGCCAGAGAACCGCAACCGGCGTGCCGTTCGATCCACGCGAGCGGCCCGCCGACTCCGGCTCCTCGCCTCGGTCGCAGCGCTGGCCTCGGCGGCACTCTGCGCGGCGGCGTTCCCCGGCGGCACGCCGCCGGTGTCGGCTGTTGCCCTGCCCGCGCACCACACTTCCCGTCCGCCGGCCGGTGGGCTCGCCGCGAGCGCTCCGCCGGTGTCGCAGGCCGGTGCGCCGGTTGCCGTGCAGGCCGTGGCCACGGCGGCGGGCGCCCCGACCCGTGCCGTCGTGCCGACCATGTCCATGGACGTCCCCATCCAGGGCGGTCTGACCGCTCACCAGGAGCAGGCGGTGTCGGCTCGACTGGTGCGCGCGCACAAGACCCCCGCCGCAGCCCCGAAGGCCGCCACCTGGACACCGGCGATGGGACGCACCGCAGTGGCGCGAGCCGAGTCGTGGCTCGGGTTGCCCTACTCCTGGGCCGGCGGCAACGCCTCGGGGCCGAGCGCCGGCCGGTGCGAGCCGGGTTCCGGCGGTGACCTCGACTGCCACGTCGCGGGCTTCGACTGCTCCGGGCTGATGATGTACGCCTGGGGCAGCTACCTGTCGCTGCCCCACCTGGCCGCCGCGCAGGTGAGCGCCGGCGCCTACCGCCCCACCCTCAAGCAGCTGCAGCCCGGCGATCTCGTCTTCTTCTCCGGCTACCTGCCCGGCGGCATCGGGCACGTCGCGATCTACGCCGGCCACGGGAGCGTCATCGAGGCGCCGCAGAGCGGCTCGGTGATCCGCCGCTCGGCGCTGGCCGACCTGGTCGCCGCCGACGGCTACCGCGGCGCGGTGCGCCCGCTGACCGGCCCGACCCCGACGCTCACCGCGTCCGGTGCGGCGCTGCCACCGGCCGGCGGGCTGGTGACGCTGCGGGGCGCGCATCTCGCCAGCGTCGACGCCGTGCACGTCGGCGGCGTCACCGTCACGACGTTCGTGCAGCACTCGGACACGGCCATCGTCCTGCGCGCACCGGCGCACGACGTCGGCACCGTCGACGTCACGGCGTCGACGTCGTGGGCGGCGACGTCGCGGCAGGTGACCCTGCACTACGCGAAGCCGCACCCCGCCCCGTCGGCGCCGCCGTCCGTCCCCGCCGCGCCGACCTCGTCAGCACCGAGCACTCCGTCGGCGCCGAGCACCCCGACACCGACCACCCCGGCTGCGCCGTCGTCCGCTGCTTCGACCCCCGCTTCGACCAGCAGTCAGGCGTCGACGAGCGGCGCGACGTCGATCAACAGTTCCTCGTAGCCGATGAAGTTGCCCAGGGACG
>CAZZZE010000105.1:0-6292 GCA_964658365.1 uncultured Jatrophihabitantaceae bacterium | reverse complement strand
GTCCCCGCCGCGCCGACCTCGTCAGCACCGAGCACTCCGTCGGCGCCGAGCACCTCGACACCGAGCACTCCGGTTCCGCCGTCGGCCCCCGCTTCGACCAGCAGTCAGGCGTCGGCGAGGGGCGCGACGTCGATCAGCAGTTCCTCGTAGCCGATGAAGTTGCCCAGTGACGTGGGGTGGCCGAGCTCGGGCGCCGCGGCGAGGCTGAACCGGCAGGAGCCGACCATGGTCTCGGCGAGGATCGCGAGTTCCAGCTGGGCCAGCGGCGCGCCGACGCAGCGGTGCACGCCCCAGCCGAAGCTGAGGTTGCGCGTGAAGCGGCGCGCCGGGTCGAAGGTCTCCGGCTCCGGGAAGCGGCGGGCGTCCAGGTTGCCCGCCGCGTAGACGAGCAGCACCCTGTCGCCGGCCGCCATGTGCACGCCGGCGAAGTCGAGGTCCTCGGTGACGACGCGGAAGAAGCGCTGCACCGGGCTGTTGAGCCGCAGGCTCTCGTCGACCGAGGCCGCGGCCACCTTCGGGTCGCTCCGGACGGCGTCCTGCAGCGCGGGGTCCAGGGCCAGGTCCTTGATCAGCGCTGCGCCGGACAGCAGCGTGGTGTCGTGGCCGGCGAACACGGCCCCCACCAGCCACGCGGTCAGCGTCTGGTCGGTGATCGGCTCGTCCTCGATGCGGGCGGACAGCGCGTAGGTGAGGAAGTCCTCCTGCGGGTGCGCGCGGCGCATCCCGACCTGCTGGGCACACATCCCGAACAGCTGGCCGACCGCTGCCGGATCGCCGTGGGCCATCCGGTCGCTGACCTCGTAGAAGGCCAGCGCGGACTCGGTGTCGATCCCGACCGCCCGCGCGATGACCTGGATCGGCAGCTTGACCGAGACGTCACGGACGAAGTCGCCGCCGCCCTGCTGGACGAACGCGCTGACGTACTCGGTGGTCAGCTCCCTGATCATCGGCTCGTAGCTGCGCAGGTTGCCGCTGCTGACCCATTCGGCGTACAGGCGCCGGTAGTGCACGTGCTCCGGCGGGTCCATCTCGATGGCCAGGCCCATCGGCCGACCGGTGACCTCGGGAAAGAACACCCCCTGGGCCGAACTGAAGTGCTGATGGTCCGCGGCCGCCGCCCGCACCTGGTCGTAACCCGACACCACCCAGAAGCCGCCGTGGGCGTCGGACCACACCGGCGTCGGCTCGTCGAGCAGGCCCCGGTAGAGCTCGCGGAGCTCGGCCTCGGTGGTCAGCGCCTGGTGGTCGAAGTGCACGACCGGGCAGGTGGCGGTGGTGAGCACATCAGACATGCTGCGAAATCTGCGGCCTCGCCGCGACGGCCGTCAAGACCAGCGTCCTGCTGCACGGAAAGCTGACCCGCGGGGGTCAGCCGGCCAGGAAGCTCAGCCGCACCGTCCGTACCGCATTGTCGACGTTGGTGTCGACGAGGCAGACGGACTGCCAGGTGCCGAGCGCCAGCCCGCCGCCGAGCACCGGCACCGTGATCGACGGGGCGACGAAGGCGGGCAGCACGTGATCGCGCCCGTGCCCGTGGCTGCCGTGCCGGTGCCGCCACCGGTCGTCGCGGGGGAGCAGCTCGTCGAGGGCGGTCAGCAGGTCGTCGTCGCTGCCCGCCCCCGTCTCGAGGACCGCCACCCCGGCCGTGGCGTGCGGGACGAACACGCTGAGCAGGCCGTCGGACTCGTCGGCGACGAAGGCCGAGCACTCGCGGGTGAGGTCGTGCACCTGGGGGCGTCCGCCGGTGCGGACCTCGATGGTGGTTGAACGCATGGGGGTGATCCTGCCGGGCTGGGCTGCCGGTCGTTCAGGCACCGGGCAGGAACAGGCAGAACACGTGGCCGTGCGGATCGCGCAGCACCCGCACGTCGTCCGTCGGCTGGTGGGTCGCGACGCTCGCGCCCAGCGACACGGCCCGCTCCGTCTCGGCGTCGAGGTCGTCGACTGCCACGTCGAGGTGGGCCTGCATCTGGACGCCGCCCGCGCTGGCCGGCCAGTCGGGCGGCACGTCGGCCGGCTCGAGCTGGAACGACAACCCGGGCCGCTCGCGCTCGGGATCGCGCAGGCGCACCCAGTCCGGCTCGGCGTCGACGGTCTGCCAGCCGAGCAGGTCGGCGTAGAAGGCGGCCAGCTCCAGCGGCCGCGGTGTGCTGAGGACGACGGCACCGAGTGTGGCGGACATGCGGTCAGCCTTCCCCACCCGTTCTGCGTGGGACAGTGGACGCCGTGCAGATCGCGATCCTCGGGCCGGTCGACGTCCGCGACGCCGCGGGCCGTTCGGTCGACGTCGCCGGCACGCGGCTGCGCACGCTGCTGGTCCGCCTCGCCCTCGACGCGGATCGTCCGGTGAACACCGGCGCGCTCGTCGACGCGGTGTGGGGCGACCGGCCGCCGGCCGACGAGGCCAACGCGCTGCAGACCCTCGTCTCGCGCCTGCGCCGCGCCCTGGGCGCCCCCGACACCGTCGTCGCCTCGGCCGCCGGGTACCGGCTCGTCGCCAGGCCCGACGACGTCGACGCGCTGCGCTTCGAGCGGCTCGCGGGCGAGGGCGCGGCGGCCCTGAGCCGTCGGGCGAACGACGAGGCGGCCGAGCTGCTGGGCGACGGCCTCGACCTCTGGCGCACATCGAGCCTCGTCGACGCGTTGGCGGACTGCGGCCAGGCCGTGCTGGCCCGCGCAGCCCGGCTCGACGACCTGCACCTCGCCGCCGTCGTCGACCACGCCGGGGCCACGGGCACACCCGACGTTGCGATGCTGAGCGCGCTGGCCGACGAGCATCCGCTGCACGAGCGCGTCATCGGCCTGCTGGTGCGCGTGCTCGCCACGGCCGGCCAGCAGGCGGAGGCGCTGCGTGCGTATGAGCGGTTGCGGGCCGGACTCGCCGACGAACTCGGCGCCGACCCGTCGCCCGAGCTGCAGGAGCTGCACCTCGCCGTGCTCCGCGGCGAGCTGGCCCCCGCCCCCCGAGCGCCCCGCCGCACGAACCTCAAGGCCCAGCTGAGCAGCTTCGTCGGGCGCGAGGACGAGGTCGCCCGGATCGCCAAGTCACTGGAGCAGAACCGGCTGGTCACCCTGGTCGGGCCCGGGGGAGCGGGCAAGACCCGGCTGGCCGCCGAGGCGGCCCGCACGATTAGCGACCGCGCGCCCGACGGTATCTGGCTCGCCGAGCTGGCGAAGGTGACGTCCGGTGCCGACGTGCCGCAGGCCGTGCTGGGTTGCGTCGGCCTGCGCGAGATCCACCTGCTCGACCGCGGTACCGCCGCCACGCCCCGCGACGCGCTGAGCCGGCTGCGCGAGGGCTTGGCCGAGCGACGGGCGGTGCTGATTCTCGACAACTGCGAACACGTCATCGAGGCCAGTGCCCTGCTCGCCGAACAGCTGCTCGGCGACTGTCCTGACCTGCGCGTGCTCGCGACCAGCCGCGAGCCGCTGGGCATCCTCGGCGAGGCCCTGCTGGCCGTGCCGGCGCTGAGCCAGCCTGCGCCCGCGGCCGACGCCGCCGAGGCGCTCGAGTACCCGGCCGTCCGGCTGTTCGCCGACCGCGCCGCCGCGGTGGCCCCGCACTTCACCGTCGACAACTCGACGGTCGGGGCGGTCATCGAGATCGTCCGCCGCCTCGACGGGTTGCCGCTGGCCATCGAGCTGGCCGCGGCCAGGCTGCGCACCGTGCCGATCGACGGGATCGCGAGCCGGCTCTCGGACCGGTTCCGGCTGCTCACCGGCGGCAGCCGCACCGCCCTGCCGCGGCACCGCACGCTGCGGGCGGTCGTCGAGTGGAGCTGGGACCTGCTCACCCCGCACGAGCGGCGGATGGCCGAGCAGCTCGCGGTCTTTCCGGCGGGCATCACGACGGCCGCGGCCGACGCCGTGCGCCCCGACGGCATCGCGAGCGAGGACGTCGCCGATCTGCTCGCCTCGTTGGTCGACAAGTCCCTGCTGCAACCGCTCGACGGCGGCCGTCGCACCCGCATGCTCGAGACCATCCGCGAGTACGGCGTCGACCGGCTGGCCGAACGCGGCGAGCTGGCCGCGGCCCGCGAACGCCACGCCCGGTACTTCGCGGCGCTGCTCGACGAGGCGTCACCGCAGCTGACCACCGCCGGGCAGTTGCCGTGGTTCACCGTGCTCGCCGCCGAACGCGAGAACATCGTGGCGGCGATGCGGCTGCGCTGCGACATCGGCGACGCCGACGGCGCCTGCACGATGGCCGTGCAGCTGTCGTGGTACGCGATGTTGCTCGGCGACCACGGCGACGTGCCGGCCCTGCTGACCGAGGCGCTGTCCGTGCCCGGTGGTCTGGACCGCAGCGTCCGCCTCGTCGCCCGCGCGGCGCTAGCGCTGAACGTCGCGGGCAACGGCACGATGTCCGAGACGCTCGCGCAGTCGATGGCGGAGTTGCAGACCATCGCCCGCGAGCTCGACGACGTCGACGTCGACGCATTCCCGTCGATGGCGTTGATTCGCCCCGCGGTCGCCTACTTCGCCGAGGACGGCGAGCGCACGAGGCGTTTCGCCGCCGAGACGCTCGACGGCACGGACCCCTGGGCGCAGGCCGCCACGCGCATGTTCCTGGGCATGCTGGCCGAGAACGAGGGCGACGTCGCCACCATGCGTGAACAGACCGAGCTGGCAATGGCGCAGTTCCGTGCGCTCGGCGAGCGGTGGGGGCTGGCCAGCACGTTGCGCAACCTGGGCGCCGTCTACCTGCTGGACGGCCGGCTCGACGAAGCGACCGAGGCCTACGAGGAGAGCCTGCGCCTGGTCGAGGAGTTCAACTCCTACGACGACAAGCTGTTCGCCTATGCCCGTCTGGCCGACATCGCGCTGCGGCGCGGCGACGTCGCTGCGGCCCGCGGCTTCGCCGAGCAGGCCCAGGCCTGTGCCATCGAGGGCGGCGGCATCGAGGCGATCTTCGTCTCGGTCGTGGTCGGCGACATCGAGCGGCGGGTCGGCCGCGTCGCCGAGAGTCGCGCGTCGCACGCGGCCGCGATGCGCCGGCTGGCCCAGCTGCCGGACGTCCACCCGATGCAGGCCCACCTGCGCGCGTTCTTGCTGATCCTGTCGGCGCGGCTCCACCTCGACGCCGGTGACCTCGCCGGCGCCGCGGCCGAGACCGGCCGGGCCTACACGGCGGCGTTGGCAACCAAGGACCTGCCGATCCTGGCCGACGTCGGCGTGCTCAGCGCCCAGCTCGACGTCGCCGGCGGGCGGTTCGACGCCGCGGCCGAGGTACTCGGCGCGGCGGCGCGGTTACGCGGCGCTGACGACGTCACCGCCCTGGACGTCGCGGCCGTGACCGCGACCCTGCGGGCGGAGCTCGGCGACGCCGTGTTCGAGGCCGTGTATGCGCGAGGCCAGGTGCTCACCCGCGACGCGGCGACTGCCCGGCTGGATCCGTCCCGATAGCCGGTGCGGGTGTAAAGTTCCCGCCGTAGATATTTAGACGTGAACGAATTGTTCTCGGTCGACGGGAGTACGACGATGCCAGAGACACCCGCGACGCCGGCGAGAGTGGCCGCCAAGGCCCGGCGCCGGACCGTACCGCTGCACGGGGGCGACGATGCGATCGACCGCATCGAGGCGGCGTGGCGCAAGGAGCGGCCCGACGTCGACGTCAGCTCGGTCGGGATAATCTCGCGCATCTGGCGCATCGGCCGCCACCTCGAGCAGGCGCGCAAGGAACGGCTGTCCGAGCACGGCACCGACCGCGTCACCCTCGACGTGCTTGCCATGCTGCGCCGCTCCGGCCCGCCGTTCCGGATGACCGCCGGCGAGCTGACCCATCACTCGCTGATCAGTTCCGGCGGTGTCTCGCAGCGCCTCGACAAGCTCGAGCGGGCCGGGCTCGTCGTCCGCCAGTTCCACGCCGAGGACCGCCGCCGCATCGACGTGCAGCTGACGCCCGCCGGCGTCGAGCTCGTCGACTCGACGCTCGCCGACCTCATGACGCACGAGGCGACCCTGCTCGACGGGCTGACCGGCCGCGAACAGACCGAGCTGCGCCGGATCCTGAAGAAGCTGCTCGTCCGTTTCGAGCCGCTGGACGTCAGCGCCGACACGTTCTCCGAAGCGATCTGAGTCTTCACGCCATCGCCGGGGCCAACCCGATGGCCCTCAAGCGCGGCATCGAGAAGGCCGTCGAGGCCGTCTCGCAGCAGCTGCTGAAGACCGCCAAGGAGGTCGAGACCAAGGAGCAGATCGCGGCCACGGCCTCCATCTCCGCTGCTGACCCCGTGATCGGCGAGCTCATCGCCGAGGCCATGGACAAGGTCGGCAAGGAAGGCGTCATCAC
>CAZZZE010000104.1:0-8314 GCA_964658365.1 uncultured Jatrophihabitantaceae bacterium | reverse complement strand
AGCGTCGCGTACTGCTCCGGCGACGCCGCCCGGTTCGGTCCGAGGATGGAGGCCAGGACGTTGGCGAAGCCGGTGCCGCCGCTGCGTGGCAGCGTTGTGCTCGACGCCCGCGACGACGCCGACGAGGCGGTTGCCGAGGGCGAGGCCGACGCACCGGCCACGCCACCGGACAGCCTGTAGTTCGTGCGCAGGTCGCGGGTCAACGCGCTGAGGAACGCGATCCGGTTGCCGGTGGAGGTGTGCGTCTCGTCGGCCAGCGAGGTCACCACCGTCGCGAGCGACTGGCCCACCACCGCGGGCAGGCTGAGGTACTCCGGCGGGGTGGACGTCGCGATCGAGGCCGAGGACGGGAGCGTCGAGATGTCGCCGGTCGTGGCGCTCGAGCGCACGGTGTACGTCGACCCGGCGCGCAACCGGCCGGCCGGAACCACCATGCCGCTGGCGGTGTCGATGTCGACGGACGTCCCGGTGATGCGCTCGGGCCGGTACATGAACGGCAACCAGGACGCACCGGCCAGCGCGCCGGCTGCGATGCGGTACTGCTGGGTGACGGTCGGGCCGGCCGCCCGCAGCCCGGGATCGTCCTCGGCCGGCAGCACCCCGCCGGAGGGGCGGAAGGTGCGGTCGAACGACCAGCCGTCGCCGTCGTAGAAGTCGACGTCGGCGACGGCGACGTACGGCGTGGTGCGGCGGTCGAGGGTGACCGTGAACAGCGTGCGACCCGCGCGCGCCGGGTTCTCGGGACGCAGCCCGGCCACGAAGCTGACCGGGCTCAGCGGGCTGCCGCGGTCGAGGGGCGGGGTGCGCGCGGGCGTGGCCGGCGGTCCTGAGAACGCCGACGACTGGACGGCCACGCTGGCCAGCACGACGACCGCCACGGAGACCACGGCCGCGACGGACAGCCCGCGCAGCGGCAGCACGCCCTCGGGTTGCGAGGTCTCGGCGTCGAGGTCCTGCTCGATCCACGCCTGCGCGGCGCGCATCAGCAGCAGCGCCAGCAGCAGGCCGGCGGCCAGCAGCGTGTCGTAGCGACGCCCGTCGGCGCTGTTGGTGATCCCGCGGACGCTGCCCGCGTACGCGAGCCCGAACGCGCCCAGCAACGTCACGTAGGGCAGCAGCGAGTGCCAGGCCCGCGCCACGCATTCACCGACGACGGCGCCGGCGATCCAGCACAGCGTGACCGGCGCGACGAGCAGCGTGCGCGGGCTGACCAGCGGCAGCGCGAAGCTGAGGATCTGCGCCGGTCCATGGACGAGGCCGTCGTAGAGGCTGTCGAAGCCGGACGGTTCGTGCAGCGCGACGAGCAGGGTGAAGAAGAGATACATGGCGACATCGACGGCCGCGGTCTGCCAGAGCCGGGGCACACCGATGCCCACGGTGATCACCGGCACCAGCACGCCGAGCAGGGCCGCCCCGAACAGCGGTACGGCGAGCACGCCGGCGGGGTAGGCGCGCAGCCAGGGCGACGCGGCGAGTCCGGTCGCGACGATCGCGAGCGGCAGGACCGCGAACGGGACCGCGCGGCGGATCAGGGCGGGTGCCGTCATCGCCGATCCGCCAGGTTCCAGGCCGACGCGACCTCGTCCACGTCGGCTCCGACGATGACGCGTAACCCCGGGAAGCGCGGCACGGCCGTGCGCCGTGGGTCCAGGCAGACGAGCACGAGCCGGTCGTAGCGGCGGCGCAGTGCGGCGAGGTAGGGCACGTCGCCGCGGTCGAGCTCGCCGGTGATCACGACCAGCGACGTGCCGCCCCGGCTGCCGCGCAGGCGGATCAGCGCGGTACGCAGATCGCCGCCGGGCGTCGCCTCGATGCCGGTCAGGTGATCGAGCAGCGGGGTGGCGTCGCGCAATCGCGGGCCGCCGAGCACCGTGCCGTCGGTGCTGCGCAGCTCGACCGGTGACTTGTTCGCCGCCGCGGCGCTGACCACCGACGCCGCGAGGTCGACGGCCTGCTCGAACGCCTCCTCGGTGTACGAACCGGGCCGGGTGTCGAACAGCACGACGGTGTAGGGCTGCGAGGTGTCGACGTTGTGCTTGACCACCAGCTTCCCGGCCCGCGCGGACGAGCGCCAGTGCACGAGGCGCAGGTCGTCACCGTCGACGTAGTCGCGCAACCGGTGGAAGGTGATGTTGCCCTGCGGCGACGTGTCGGACGACGGGCCCTCGAGGTTGCGGGTCCGGCCGGCGGGCGGCGTGCCGAGCCCGACGACGCGGGGATACACCCAGATGCGTTCCACCTCGGCCTGCCGGCGCGAGCGGCGGAACAGCTCGAAGGGGTCGCGACGGGTCAGCTCGACCGGCTCGACGTCGAACACGCCGCGGCGCGTCGTCGGTAACCGGTAGGCGCGGGTGCCGCGCTCGCCGCCGCGCAGCTTCGGGATGACCGTCCGCACCCGTTGGGCCCCGAACGCCTGCGTCGCGATCGTCATCGGGATCGTGCGCCGTCCGCGGTTGGCGAAGGTGAGGAAGGCGATGGCCGGCGAGCCCTTCGGCACGCGCGGCGGCTGGATCTCGCGTTCGATCGCCAGGCGGGAAGGGCGCACCACCGCCGCGAAGCCGAGCACGACGACAGCGAGCAGGCCCAGGCCGACGAGGTCGAAGGACACCCAGTCGAAGGTGATGCCCAGCGCCAGCGAGGCGATGCCCGCCAGCAGCGCCGCCAGTCCGAAGGTCGTCATGGAATCCGTCGCGGCCGACGCTAGGACAGCACAGCGCGCGGCACCGGGACCGACTGCATCGCCCGCGCGACGAGCTCGGTGCCGGTGCGGCCCTGCAACTCGGCGTCGGGCTGCAGGATCACGCGGTGCGCGAGGACGACCGGGGCCATCGCCTTGACGTCCTCGGGCACGACGTACGCGCGGCCGGCCACCGCCGCCCAGGCTCGAGCGGCCCGCAGCAGGGCGAGGCTGCCGCGCGGCGAGACGCCGAGGCGCAGCTCGGACATCGAGCGGGTCGCCGTCGAGATGGCCACGATGTAGTGCTCGAGGGCCGGCGAGACCTCCACCCGCCGCACGATCTCGATAATCGCCGAGACGTCGGCCGCGCTGAGCACCGGCTGCAACACCGCCGCCGTCGAGCCGGACTTCTGCGTGCGCAGGATCTCGGCCTCGGACTCCGCACTCGGGTACCCGACGGTGACCTTCATCAGGAAGCGGTCGAGCTGGGCCTCGGGCAGGACGTACGTGCCCTCCATGTCGATCGGGTTCTGCGTGGCCACGACCATGAACGGCCGAGCCATCCGGTACACCTCGCTGTCGGTGCTGAGCGTGCCCTCCTCCATGACCTCGAGCAGCGCGGACTGCGTCTTGGGGGAGGCGCGGTTGATCTCGTCGGCCAGCACGATGTTGGCGAAGACCGGGCCCTTCTTGAACTCGAACCGGCCGCTGGCCTGGTTGTAGATCGAGACGCCGGTGACGTCGGAGGGCAGCAGGTCCGGCGTGAACTGGATGCGATGCCAGCTCAGCGCGATCGAGGACGCGAGTGCGCGGGCCAGCGACGTCTTACCGGTGCCGGGCACGTCCTCCAGCAGCAGGTGCCCCTCGGCCAGCAGGCAGGTGACGACCTGGCGGACCACCTCGGACTTACCCTGGATGGCGACGTTGATGTTGCGGCACAGCCGCTCGACGTCGTGGGCGACGCGGGGTAACGCGTCTGCGGGGCTGTACACAGGCTGCTCCTCGGCTAAAGCGGCATGTCGGTGGTGTCGGCGGTCTGATCAGGTCTGTGGTGGATCTCCGGTGATCGGCAGCGGTCCCTGGTCCTGCCCGTTCCCGGCGGTGTCGTTCCAGCTGACCGACAGTGTCCAGCCATCGGCGGGCGGAGTCCCGCACGAGGCCAGGCTGATGTCCGTCGTCGGCGCGGACGGGGTGGCGTCGGTCGAGGTCTGGCAGACCTGCGACCCGTCCGCGTCCTGGATCGTGTACGTCCAGGACGAGCAACCGGCGAGCGAGGCGGGGGCGGCGCTCGTCGCGACGTTGACACCCTGCGCGCGGGTCGGGTCCCACGACGCGGTCAGCGCGCCCGGCGTGCAGGGCTGGTAACCGGGCGGGGCACCGCCCAGAGCGGCGACGACCGTGTGCTGATCGCCGTCGGTGCGGTCCTGGTAGGAGACCGACACCGACCACCCGTCGGCCTGATCGCCGAAGCGGTTGACGCAGCTCGGGTCGACGGCGACGTCGAGGTCGGGCTGGCTGGACGCCGAACCGCACGACGTGCCGTTCGGGGCGAGGATCGTCTCGCCCCAGTTCTGCGTCAGCTGGCTGAGGTCCTTGCTCCCGGTGTAGGCGAGCTGGACGAACCCACCCGACCACGTCGGCGAGAGCTCGCCGGCCTGGACGTCGGCCGCGGCCGGCGGGCCGAGATCGACGGACACGGTCGTTGCCGGCGACGTCGTGCCGCCGAACACCTTCGGGCCGGAACCGGCGGCGTCCTCGACCAGCGCGATCGTCACCTGGCAGGTGCCGAAGTAGTGGCCGAGCTGCGAGAGCTGCGCCGTGATCGTGGTCTGCGCCGGGTCGAAGCCGGTCCGCGGCGTGAGATCGTCGACGGTGTTCGCGCACCGCACCTGGCTGCCGGCGGCGAGGTCGAACGTCTCGCCGCCTGCTGCCGCGCTCGAGATGCCGCCGATCCGGATACCGAGCGGGCAGACGAGCAGCGTGGGGCTGGCGCACGACGCGTCGACCGTCAACGCCGGCCAGTCCGCGCGCGTCGTGACGGCGACCGGCGCGACGCTCACCGCCGCCTCCGGTCGGCGGGGCGGGCTGATGCGGGCCGACGCGGTGTACACGGCGCCGGCCTGCACCCCGGTGAACGTGGCGCTGATGGTGCCCGTGTCGCCGGTGACGGTGATCGGGCCGCGCGTGCGCGTCGCGCCCGGACCGTCGAGGGTGAAGGTGACCTGCGCCCCGACACCGCCGACGTCGTGCAGCGCGTTCTTGCCGAGGTCGAGGTTGACGGTGGTGCTCGTCGTCCCGCCGAGCTGGGTGTTCGCCGGCTGCGATGCGCTCAGCTGCAGCGCGGCGACCACCGGCGGTGACCACGAGTACGTGCAGGCGGTGTAGCCCGAGGGTTCGCCGACGGCACCCTGCGTCCCGATGCCCTCGACCTGGAAGCGCAGCCCGCGGCCGAGCAGGGCGTCGCCGCCACGCAGCTGCGCGGGTGGCTGGGTCGCCGTCGTCGGGTCGGCAGTCACCGAGATCGGCGCCGGTGCGCCCGACAGCCCGCGGCCGTCACAGAACTCGGGGATGACCTTCCAGCTGGCCGCAGCGACGCAGCCGCTGCGCACGGACCCGCACGAGGTCCAGGTGACATTCCAGTTGCCGCTGGAATCCGGGGTCGCGGTGATCTTCTTCGGCGCCGCAGGGCCCTCGGGTCCGGTGGTGATCCGCCGCGGTGGCGAGTCGGTGCCCGCACCGTTGATGTAGGCGCCGACCGTGATCTCGTACTGGGTGGAGGGGAACAGCCCGGCCAGGTTCACGCTCTGCTGGCCCTGCACGACGACCGTCGCCGGCGGCGACGGTGCGTCGCTGCTGAGCAGCTTCACGTTCACCTGGTAGGTCGACGGCGCGCAGTCCTGCGGGCTGAGCAGCGGGTAGGACCAGCTCAGTGCGACCGAGCGCGACCCCGGGGTCGCGGCCACGATCGTCGGGATGTGCGGCTTCTGCCGGACCGTCTTGCAGTCGATCTTGTTGTTCACCGCGGTGCCCGCCTTGGGCGTCGTGCTCGGGTTGCGCGTGGTGCGTTGGGCGCCGGCGTCGAGCCGGCTGCGGGTGAGCGCCTCTGCGCCGCTGGACGCGCTCACCGCGACCGCGGAGCTCTTCTCGACCGTCATCGGGCGGTGGCTGGCGTCGGTGAACACGACCAGGGCGTTCAGGTGCGTCGGCGAGTTGTAGACGACGCGGGACGCGCGGGCCAGGACGTAACCGTCGGAGAACCCGCCCGGTTCGACCACCCGGCCGTCCTGCTCGGCCAGCGGGTAGCTCGCAGCGCCGGGGACGGTCCCGACGCGGCCGTCGGCGTCGATGCGGATGAGGCGGCCGCTCGCGGTGTCCATCGTGTAGAGCGAGCCGCCGCTCTCGGCCGGGGCGGTCAGGGCGGCGTCGTCGGACACGCCTGTCAGCGGTGTCGGGCCGCGCAGTCCGCGACCGTCGGCGCCGATCGACGCCGCACTCCAGCCGGCGCTGCCGTGGAACAGGTAGGACAGCCGACCCTGCCCGCTCGTGGCGGCGAGGACGCGGTCGAGCCCGGGGATCGCGGGGAAGCGCCCGGCGCCGAGCTCGGTCGAGCCGCTGAAGACGCGGATGCTGCTCGCGGACGCGACGCCGACGACGTCGCCGGTCGCGGCACCCGCGGACCCACGGGTCGTCGACGCCGTCTGGGCCGTCTGGGTCGTGGTGGTGGCCGAGGCCAGCGCGGCAGGTCCGTCGATCACGCCGTGGTCGGTGCTGTGCAGCGTGGCGCCGGTGCTGCTGTTCGGCGGGACGTCGAGTTGCCGGACGACGTGCTGGTCGCCGGTGCCCAGCAGCAGCCAGAGGCTGCCGTCCGCGCTCGCCGCCGCGCCGGGTGCGGTGCTGCCGGGCTCGCTCATCGATCGGAAGGCGCGCGGGCGCACCTGGGCGGCTACGTTGCTGGCCGTCTCGACCGTCGACTGCCCGACGAGGTACACCGACGTGCCGGTGGGACCCGTCTGCTCGATGTAGGCGAGGTCGCCGCTGCTGATGGCCGTGGCGCCCGTGGCGCCGGCGCGCGGCGCGATGGGGACGCCGCCGTCGGTCTTGACCACGAAGCCGGTGGCCGCCACCAGGTTGAACTCGCCGGTCCGGCGGTTCAGCAGCAGGGTGCCCTGGTCGAGCGGGGTGACGGCCAGGTCGGAACTCGTGCGGGCGCCGACCTGCTGGTCGGCGTTGATCAGACGGACCGTCGGCCGACCACTGGCCAGGTCGACGGCCACCGGGGCGACCGAGTCGGCGAGCAACACCGAGCCGTGGAACAGCGCGAAGGACCGGGCCCGGTCCGGACGCACGACGAAGGACACGAGCGTGACGGAGCCCGCCACGACGGCCAGCGCCGCGAGCAGGGCCAGCGCCTGGCCTCGCGAAGGACGGGCTGCGGGCACGGCGGACGGGGCCGCGCGGAAGGCCGCGGGCCGCTGTCCGCGCTCGACACGCCGGCGCGTACGGGACACCGCGCGCACCTCCTGCCTGGTCCGGCTCCGGTCCTCGGGCCAGCCGGCCTCCGCTACGCGTCGGTCGTCGAGGACGCATCGAGCCTAGCCGAATTCAGGCCATTTTCACACGGTTCTTACATATGCACGGATCGGCGCCCGGTGGGTTCATCGTCGGGAGCGACGTTTACCATTTCCCTCAGACGGACGCGCGCGCCCGTCGGACCCTGTCGAACTCTGGCAGGTCGCCCGAACCGCCGAACGGAGTGCAGCTGTGAGCGACGTTTTCGGACTGAGCCTGTGAGTACCACCGCCGAGTCGCCCGCGGCCGCCGGGTCCGAGCCGGCCGCGCCCCAGCCGATCATCGCCCGGCCCTACCCCGAGCGGGTCGGCCCCAAAGGTTCGTACCTGTCGATGATGCTGCGCACGACCGACCCTAAGGTCATCGGGCGCATGTACCTGGTCAGCTCGCTGGCCTTCTTCGCCATCGGCGGCGTCATGGCGCTGCTCATGCGCATCGAGCTCGCCCGTCCGGGCCGGCAGCTGCTCTCGCCCGAGCAGTACAACCAGCTCGTCACCATGCACGGCACGATCATGCTGCTGTTCTTCGCGACGCCGATCGTGTTCGCGTTCGCCAACCTGGTCCTGCCGCTGCAGATCGGGGCACCCGACGTCGCGTTCCCGCGACTCAACGCCTTCTCCTACTGGCTGTACCTGTTCGGCGCGATCACCGCGACGTCGGGTTTCTTCACCCCGAACGGCGCCGCCGACTTCGGCTGGTACGCCTACTCGCCGCTGAACAACGGCGTGAACTCGCCCGGCGCCGGCGCCGACCTCTGGATCCTCGGCCTGGCCATCTCGGGCCTGGGCACCATCCTCGGCGGCGTCAACATGGTGACCACGGTCATCACGCTGCGCGCCCCCGGCATGACGATGTTCCGGATGCCGATCTTCACCTGGAACATCCTGGTGACGTCGCTGCTCGTGCTGCTCGCGTTCCCGATCCTCACCGCGGCCCTGCTCGTGCTCTACGCCGACCGCCATCTCGGTTCGCAGGTCTTCGAACCGAACAACGGCGGCGCGATCCTCTGGCAGCACCTGTTCTGGTTCTTCGGCCATCCCGAGGTGTACATCATCGCGTTGCCGTTCT
>CAZZZE010000103.1:0-8327 GCA_964658365.1 uncultured Jatrophihabitantaceae bacterium | reverse complement strand
CCGGCTGGCAGGTCTACGGCGGCACCAGCGCGTCGTCGCCGATCATCGCCAGCGTATATGCCATGGGCGGCAACCTGGCGGGCTACCCGGCCTCGCGCACGTGGTCCAGGGCGTCGTCGCTGTTCGACGTCACGTCGGGCAGCAACGGGACGTGCGCGCCGGCTGTGCTGTGCACGTCGAAGGCCGGGTGGGACGGCCCCACCGGCCTGGGCACCCCGAACGGTGTCACCGCGTTCTGATCCGCACCGGACGGTACCGTCGCCCCGATGGACGATCGCAGCGCGCGGTGGCTCGCCGCGGTACGCGACGCGGCCGGCGACCCGGACGCTCGGGACCAGGCGTGGGCTGAGCTGTTCGCACACGACCCGGCCGTCGCGTCGTCGGCCGCCTTCGACCTGCTCGCCGGACCGCCGCGCATCAAGCCGTCGCATCGGCTGGTCGTAGACCCGGGCGACTCCATGCGCCGCCGCTGGGAGCTGCGGGTGGCCGCGGCCGCGGCTCTGCTCACCTCGCCGCTCGCAGGCCGCTTCGCCGACGAAGTGCGCGATGAACTGGCCGTGGACGCAGACCTGTCCGCCGACGTCACCGAGCTGATAGCCACCCGTGACCGCATCGACCACCCACAGCCGGATGGGTGACAGTGATCATCATGACCAGGGCTCGTCGACAGATCTTCACCGAACAGAACTCCTACCGCGACTCGGTCGTCGCGATCACCGCCGGCCTCGCCTGCGTGCTGATCATGGCTGTCCTGCTGATCGTCGCCGCCCGCCGCTGAGCGGGCACCGCGAGGCCGGCGCCCGGGTCCCGCCTGCGACCGCGATCCGCACGGCTCGACTCTGGTACGCCAGGCTCGCGGCCGGAATAGTCGACCCGGCCGACGAGGTTTCCGGCAGATGACTTCGAATCGCTACGACTTCGCCGACAAGGTCGTGCTCGTCACCGGTGGTGGCAGCGGCATCGGCCGGGCAATCGCCCGTGCGTTCCTCGACAACGGCGCCGTGGTGGCCGTGGTCGGCCGCCGCGCCGGAGCCCTCGACGAGACGCTCGAGGGCTACGACGACGACCGCGCCCTTGCGCTCACCGCCGACCTCGCCGATCGCAGCGCCGCGGCGGCCGTCGTCTCGACGGTGGTCGGCAAGTTCGGTCGCCTCGACGTCGTCGTGAACAACGCCGCCAAGTACGCGCCGCAGGAGTTCACCGACCTGACCGGCGACGAGTGGGACGCCTTCCGGGCCACGAACATCGACGCCTTCGTCTTCCTGACCCAGGCGGCGCTGCCGGAGCTGGAGAAGACCGGCGGCAACGTGGTCGCAGTCGGATCGGTGTCCGGGCTGCGCGGCGACTGGGGCCAGGCGGCCTACAACGCCACCAAGGCCGCGGTCATGAACTTCGTCCAGTCGATCGCCCTGGACTGGGGCGCGCGCGGCGTCCGGTTGAACACGGTGGCTCCGGCGTTCACCTTCACCGAGGCCACCGCCGGTGTGCCGCGCGATGACGAATCGCTGCGGCCGATCGTCAACCGCATCGCACTCGGACGGCCGGCCGAGCCCGACGACATCGCACCGGCCGTGCTGTTCCTGGCCAGCGCCGACGCCGGCTACATCACCGGTGCGACCCTGGCGGTCGACGGCGGGACGAGCGCATCGACCGGGCAGGCGCACGCCAGCTGACGCAACTCGTGGGTACCTAGTTGCCATGCGAGTGCCGAGCAACCCGATAGGCAGAGCGGTCGACGCGGCCGCGCACGGACCGGACGTCGCACGGCGGGTCGCCGCACTGCTGCCCAGGGCCGTCAGGATCTTCGACTCCGCCGATCGGTTGGTCGAGCGCATCGAGGCCCTGCTCGACCGACTCGAACGCTGCGAGGTGCAGGTCCAGGCCGTCATCGAGCGGGTGGCGTCATCGGAACTCGCGGCCCGCTCGGTGATCGGCGAGGTGGCCCTGACGCACCGCCGCCTCGAGGCGCTGCTCGACACCTTCGAACCAGTGCTCGAGCATTCGGTCGACACCGCCGCGTACGCCAGTGAGCGGTTCGGTCCGGCGCAGGTCGACTCGGTCCTTGCCTACCTCGATCACCAGCCGATGCTGCGCAAGCTGGAGGACGAGGTGCTGCCGATGATGGCGGGTATGGCCTCGGTGGCGCCGGACCTCAAGGAGCTGATCGCGGTGTCCCGCGGGTTGAACGAGTTGATGGGCTCGGTGCCCGGCCTGGGGAAGGCCAAGCGACGCGTGGATGAGGAACTCGAGGAGTTGCAGCGGGAGGCCGCCGATCCCGACTCGCCCAGGCAATGACGAAGGGACGGCCCGGGCGCGGGCCGTCCCTGTCGCTCAGTTGTCGCCGGTCCGGTCCTGGGCGGCGTCGACTGCCTTGTCGATCTGCTCCTCGTGGCCGAACTTCTCGCCTGCCGCGTCACCGGCCTTCTCGAGACCCTGATCGACCTGGTCGTCGTGCTCGTTGGCCATTTTCTCGATGTCGTCCAGTCCGGGCATGAGATGCTCCTTCGCTCGTCGGGGCAGCACCGGCTGTGTGCCCCGACCTTCAGGTACCCGGGAGTCCGTCCTAGCGAACCGGTGCGCCCGGCAGGTCGAGGTCGACGACGAGCGGCCGATGATCGGATACCGCGACGGAAGGGGTGGACGTCGCGTGCACCACGGCCTGGCCGCCGGCCGGTTGCCGCAGCAGCACGTGGTCGAGCTGGAAGCGCGGCCGCGGCGCAGGGAAGGTGGGCGTGCTCGCCAGACTGCGGTAGCCGGTCAGCCGGGTCGGCGCGGTGCCGCGCAGGTTGAGGTCGCCCAGCAGCAGGAGCGGGTCGGGCTGCCCGCGCACCTCGTCGACCACCCGGCGCAACTGCCTGCTCTTCCAGACCGGCGCGAAAGGCAGGTGCGTGCCGACGACGGTCGCCGCCTGTCCGCCGCCGCAATCGACCTGCGCGACGATCGCGACGCGCGGTTCCTCGCGCACGACCAGCACGCCCGCGCCGGGTACCCACAGCGGCAGGGCAATTGGGGCCGCCGGGATCCGTATCACGTGCACGTTCCGCAACGGGAAGCGGCTGATCAGCGCGCACCCGTAGGCGGGCCCGGCCTGCGGATCGTCGGTGGCAGCCGTCCACTTAGCCCCGGGTGTGCCGTACAACGTCGGCGCGAACACCTGACCGTGTGCGCCCATCGCTTGGGCGGCAATGGCGCACAGATCGGCGTAGCCCGAGCGCGGCTGATCGCGGTCGACTTCCTGCAATGCCAGTACGTCGGCACCCAGTCCTGCGATCACCTCCGCGAAGCGGTCGATGTCGACGCGGCCGTCGCGCAGCGACCGGCCCAAGCAGATGTTGAAGGTGACCACGCGCATAGCGAGCAGGTACCCGCTCGCGGGCTACGCGTGGGTCGCGGAGTCCGCCTCGTTGTCGGCGATCTGCTGGGCGCGAAGCTGCTCGATCTGGGCCATCAACGCCGACATCTGCGGCTTGCGGTGAATGTGCGTCTGCATCACCAGGCCGACGCGGTGGGTGACCCAGATGTTCTCCGGGAAGCTGGCGTCGCCCTCCACCCCGTTGATCACGCCCATCTGCCCGCAGCGGCAACGCACCTCGAGATCCGTCATCCACGCTGTGTCGCTCATGTGTCCAGTGTGCACCCTGCATGGTCGACACGACACCGGAAGCGGCGGATGGGCGGGTGCCCGCGGCCGACATTCGCCAGCGCGCCGCCCTCGTCGCGGTCGTCGACGTCCGTGCGGATCCTCGTCGAAGAGGGCCCGACACGGCGAGAAGCACGCCGCCAAACACGACGCCGGGCAACATACGTCCATGGGCTCGCCGGCGATGAACGGAATCCGCGCTGCCACAGCGGCTGACACTGAGCAATTGCTGCTCCTGTGGGCGTCGATCTTCGATGAGCTCGACACGAACCCGCAGGCGACCTGGCAAGAGCACGCACGCGCATGGTTGGCACGGTCCGTTGAGGACGAGGCGGCGGCTGTTCTCCCGCTCATCGAAGTGCGGGGCGTCGTCGTCGCCACGGCAATCGGCACGCTGGAACGTGGCGTGCCAAACCCGCAATGCCCTCGCGGCCGAACGGTGCGGCTTGCGAACGTCATCACGCTGCCCGAGCACCGCGGTAGGGGGTACGCAACCATGCTGGTGCGTGAGGTCGTTACCTGGGCCCGGTCAATCGCGGCTGACCGCGTCGACCTCAGCACTACCCCTGCCGGCCAACGAATCTATGAGCGAGCTGGCTTCCAGCCGACGACGGCTTTGCGGATGAAGCTCGTCCTCTGACGGCCCTTCGTTATTAGGGAGAGAGGTGGTGTCACCGACACTCCGCCCAGGGCGCAGGCACGCACTTGACCCTAGGGTCGATGTGCCGAATTGGCCGGCCGCCAGATCTGACGAGGTGCGTGTCCGGTTCGCCGAAGCCAATGGTCGGTGTAGACGATCCGGGCGGGGGTGATGATGGTGAGCGGGTCATCGGGCGCAACGGTGAGGTCGCGGCCGCGTTCGACGTGATCTGACTGCCAGCGCACCGCCGCCCAATAACCGTCGGCGTCGGGGTGGTCACGCTGGATGGTGCGCGCAGTCCCGAACAGCTGCGCGCCGCGGCTGCTCACCTGTCCGACGAGCGGTGCGACGATGCCTGCCGAGACGCGCGGGTCCCGACGAAGGTTTCGCGACTTCGTCGAGGCGTCCCAACTGGTGTAGAAGATCTCGAACCCGAGGTGGAAGTACCGCACTGGTGTCGCTGCCGGTGAACCGTCCGCGTTGACGGTCGCGATCACGCAGATGTTGTGCGTCGAGAGCAGGTTGAGGATGCGCTCTTCGAGCTGTTCACGGTCCAGCATGCGTTCCGGCGCCGGGCCGGCGAGCCATGGGTTCGTGATCGCCATGCGTCCAGCGTCGCACGAGCCGCTCGCCAGGCCGCTAGTCGCAGCCCGGGCCTGCCCGGTGAGTTTGTGCCGCCCCTGGCCGGGGTGGGTGGGCGCGGGGCCGACGGACATTCGGCAAATCGGCGTCGAACCGTTGATCGTAGACAAATGACGAAGGCCCCGGATTCCGGGGCCTTCGTCGTAGTAGCGGGGGTAGGATTTCAACCTACGACCTCTGGGTTATGAGAACTTCAATCACGGTGTTTTGGGGCCTGTAGACCCGGCTGGATCTTGGCCTGCTCAGATGCTTCTAACCCCAGTAGTATAAGGGCTGCGAGCACTTAGGAGTCGGCCCGAGAAGGCGCGAGCAGGCTTGAGTGGGCGCGAGGATGACCGTCATTTGACGGTCATTTTTAGTGACCCAAAAACGACCCAACGAACACCAAAACCCAGAGGACATCGCAATGGCCTACGCGCAGCTTCGCAGCACGAGTGCCGGCACATCGCGCTGGTACGCGATCTATTTCACCGCTGACGGGCGGCAGCGCAGCGGTGGTGGGTTCTCGACGAAGCGGGACGCCGAACGCGCGGCGATCAAGTTCGAGCAGCGGGCGGCGGAGGGCACGCTCGCCGATGCCTCGCGCGGCAAACTGACCTTCGCCGCTTACGTGGAGAAGTACTACTGGCCCGCAGCGCAGCACCTCGAGCCGACCACGCTGGCCGCCTACCGCTCGAACCTGGACAGCCACTTCCTGCCGCACTTCGGACGGGTTCGGATGACCAAGATCGTTGCGTCGTCGGTGCAGGCGTGGGTCAACGCGGTATCGGCCGAGGTCGAGGACTTCGCCGGCAGCCCCAAGCCACAGTTGAGTCCTCGCTCGGTGCGTAAGTACCACATGTTCCTGCACGCGATCTTCGAACGGGCGATCATCGACCAGGTCATCACCATCAACCCGTGCGCGCACACGGTGCTGCCGAAGTTCGTCAAGCAGCCAAAGAAGGCGATCACACCAGAGCAGTTCGAGACGATGCTGAGCGAGATCCCGGATCGTTACCGCATCCTCGTTCTGATCGCGATCGAGACCGGCGTCCGGTGGGGTGAGCTCGCGGCACTGCGCCCGGTCGACGTCGATCTGGAGGCCGGTGAGATCCAGGTCGGTCGGGTCGTGCTCGAAGTATCGAAGAAGATCACCGGGGCGGAGAAGGTCTGGACCATCCGCGACTACCCGAAGGACAACGAGCACCGCACGATCAGGATCGGCGATCAGCTTTGCCGGGACATCCGTGAGTATCTGATGGTCACCGGCAAGCGCGGCGAGGACCTGCTCTTCTCCAGCAGTACCGGTTCACCGGTCTCGCGCAACGTGTTCCGCACCCGAGTGTGGCTGCCTGCGATCGAGCGCGCCGACCTCCGTCAGCGGGTCCGCTTCCACGACCTGCGCGGCGCCCACGCCTCGTGGCTGCTCGCCGGTGGTGCCGACCTCAAGGCCGTGATGGACCGACTCGGCCACAAGCAGATCCAGACCACCCAGCAGTACCTCGGCCGGCTTCCGGACGCCGACGACCGGGCACTCGCCGCGTTCGAGTCCGTCCGGACACGCCGTCATTAGCTGGTCGAGGGCCGTGGTCTGTTTGAGGAGGTATCCGATGAGCACCGTGCTGGTCGAGGTCGACGCCGAGCTGTTGAAGCTCGCCGACGCCCAAGCAGCCGAGTTCGGCAGAAGTCGCGACGAGGTGCTCTCCGCCGTGTTCCGACGCGGGGGTCACATCGTTCGACGTGCGGCTAACCACTCCATTGCTCGCCGGGCGCCCGGGCGGAACCGTTCGGCAACCGTGGGAAGTCGGGACCCGATGACGGCAGCATCGACGAGGTCGGCGCTGAGCAGTGCGTAAACAAAGTTCTGGTCCTTCTCGCGCAACGCGCAGAGCTTGGCGACGCAGAGGTCTTCCTTGTCAAGGCACCAGCCTGTGAACTGCGGCGTCCCCGATAGCGCTGCGGTGTTCGCGTTCTGGACCTTGACGAGCCGGTCGCGCCAACCCTCGGGTAGCGCCGACGTGTCCAGGTCGACGCCATCAATGTTGAAGCCGTGGGTGTTCGAAGGGTGAAAACTCACCGGCCACGCCTTCGACGAGGTCTGCCAATCGTGCCGTCTCCTCATTGGTTTCGGCGATTGGTAGAACGTCGATCTCCACGGACATCGTCGCTGCCGCAGGTAGTTGATCTTCTCGATAGGTGCCGAGAATGGATTGCGAACCGACCACGATCACCTCAGAGGCCCCGATGATCTGACACGCCGTCCGGATTGCGTGCTCGAGTTGCTCGCGACGCATCAGCTGACCTGGCGCAGAACCTCGGCGCGAATCTCGGCCGATAGGAGACCGCCGAGAGGTGACACTTCACGCATCTCGATCGAATCCCGGTCAAGACCGGTGAGGACGCGGCGCAAACCCGAAAGGTCACCGGAACCCAGGAGTGACTTCCACCGTTGCAAATTTCGCTCGTGTGGTTGGCCCTGCACACCGCGTCCGAGCCGTGTCAGGTTTCTCCGAATCACGGAGCGGCCCTCGTCCAGCATCGATTGGTCTAGCTGTAGGGATAGCTGCCGGTGTAGCTGCCACGAGCGACGCTCAGACCGAGTCAGGTCGGGGACGACCAGCCGGCGGATGACTTCAAGGCGATAGCCCATACACGACAACAGGCGATCGACTTGATCGTCGCTCATATCAATCTTGCCGGAGAGGAACTGGCTGATGCTCGGTTGGTGGACTCCGCTGAGACGGGACAGCTCGGACTGGGTTGTGCACGTTTCGCGCATCACCTGACGCAACAGCTCGTCTCGATTGCCCACTCGACTACTATAGCGCCCCATGCTATAGAAACTGCTTAGAGATCAGAGCTCGGAAGCGCTGACGGCGTTTGCCTCGACGAAGGCGTTGACGTCGGCCAGTCGGAACCGGAGCTGCCTTGCGATCCGGGACGCGCGCAGTCGGCCGTGCCGGACCTCGTCATAGACGTAGTCCTTTGATACGACGAGGAACTCGCAGAGGTCGTCCACCGTGAGTAGCTTCTCCGCACCGCTCGCGCTCGTCGTGCGATTGTCGATAGCGGTCATCACATCTCTCCTCCCGTCCCGAGCGTCCTGCCGCCCGTACCGAAGTAGAGCAGCCACCTTTGCCACCGAACCGGGTCCGACGAGGTCATCGGCAGTGGCATCGACGAAAATTCAGGGCTGACTGCCCGCAGCCGAAATGACCCTTGAGCCTGGGCGGTCTTCGGGCGGAGTGGACGAAATTCCGGCACGGTGGTCCGGCCCGGCCCACTCGACCGGGTCGAGCCCAAGCAGATTTTCTAAAACCCCACCTACCCCGGCACCACGTGGTCGGGTCATCTGCCTCGGCGCGGTAGCTCGGATGGTCGGTTTCCGAATGCTCTTGCGTAGTCGATGGTCGGCGGCGGGGAGCT
>CAZZZE010000102.1:675-8347 GCA_964658365.1 uncultured Jatrophihabitantaceae bacterium | reverse complement strand
CCGCCTCGAGCCGGCGGCGCTGCACCTCCAACCCCGACAGCAACTCGGCCAGCTCCCGCGGCGGCACCGCCGTGAAATCAGTGGCGAGCAACCCGTCAACCCCGGCAGCCAACGCTGCCGAGAATCCCTGCACCGGCGACTCGATCACCACAGAATCCTCCCAAGCAGGTACGACAAGAACGGGTCGCGGGCACCGCAGTGCGTCCAGATACTTTGTCCGACAAGCGCCGTGCGGTGCGAGATCGACGAGCTGAGCGGTGAGGACGAGATGTCGGACCAGACGCAGGCGGTCGAGGCCTCCTACGACGCGGTGGCCGCGACATATGCCGAACAGCTCGGCGACGAGCTCGACGGCAAGCCGCTCGACCGCGCGCTGCTGGCGGCGGTGTGCGAGCTGGGTGCCGACGGCGTGCTGGCCGACCTGGGCTGTGGCCCGGGGCATGTCACGCGGTTCCTGGCGCAACGGCACCCGTCGGTGCTCGGGCTCGACCTGTCGCCGGAGATGATCGCGATCGCGCGGGCCGGCGCGCCGGACCTGACGTTCCGGGTCGGCTCCATGCTCGACCTCCCCCTGCCCGACGCAGCGCTGGCCGCCGCGGTCGCCCTGTACTCGGTCATCCACTTCACCGCGGACGAGCGGCGCCTGGCGTTCCGCGAGATCCGCCGGGTGCTGCGGCCAGGCGGTCACCTGCTGGTGGCCGCCCACGTCGACGGGCCGGACGTGGCTGCCGGCGACGTCCACCGCACGGACGAGTTGCTCGGCCACCGCGTACAGCTCGACCACTACTTCGTCGCCGGTGACGTCCTGGCCGCCGAGCTGACGGGCGCCGGCTTCGACGTCGTCGCCCGGCTCGACCGCGCACCGGTCGCCGGAGCCGAATATCCGAGCAACCGGACCTATGTGCTCGCCCGCTCAGCTCAGTTCGGCGACGACCAGCCGCAGGCCGACATCGAGTGACGGCAGGGCGCGCAGGTGACCGTGCCGCGCATCCCACTCGCCCGTCGCCAGGTCGCGGGCCAACCGCTGCACTACGTCGGCCTCGGCCGCGGCGTCCATTCGGGCGAACCCGCTGGTGGCCGCGCGGGCGCCGGGATCCAGCACGGCCTCGGGCCGGCTCCAGAACGAGAGGAGGAAGCCGTCGACACAGTCGGCCGGCACCGGCACGGTCTCGACCCGGGTGCCGGTGCCGAGGACCTCGCGCAGGCGGGTGATCGCCGGGAAGTCCTGCCGGTCGCGGTCGACGACCTGCGGTGCATAGTCCTGAAACAGCCACATGTCGGCCTCCGCCTCGACGTCGATCGTGAGCAGGACGACCCGGCGCCGGGCGACTCGGCGCAGTTCGGCCAGCCCGCGGTCCACGCTCGTCCGGTGGTGCGCCGTGAGCACGGCCATGGCGGCGTCAGCGGTCTTGTCGGCCAGCGGCAGGCTCTCAGCAACCCCGAGCACGGCGGGCGGCAGAGCGGGGTCGCGCTGGCCGGTCATCGCCGTCGACGGTTCCACCGGGATCACCGGACGGTCGGTGGGCTCGTATGAGCCGGTACCCGCTCCGACGTTGACGACGGTCCGGGCGTCGCCGAGCGCGGCGCCGATGGCCGCGGCGATGCGCGGGTCGCTGCGCCGGTAGTGGGCGTAGCCGCGGCCGATGGCGTCATAGCGAACGCCGCCCGCCGACAGCGATGTCACCAAGGACTTGAGTTGGGCCCAGGAGCCGAAGCCGTGCTCGCGGGCGATCACGAGTTGCGCCGTGCTCAGGGCAACCGGCAGACCGTGAGCGTGCGCGGCCTGGCGCAGAACCGCTTCGGGATGCCCGGCCTGCAGGGCGCGCAGCAACTGATGGCTCGCGCGCCGCAGGTGCTCGAGATCGGGACGGGCGGGCAGGGCGTGGGTCATGTCGACCACCTTCCTGATGGCCCGACAGGTCCGCGGCAGATCGGGCACAGGAGGTGGCGGGTGCGACGGCCGACCTTCCCCGGGGTGGGCGTGTCGCCCGATCTGCGGACCAGACGCGGCCCCGGCCACGCTGTCAGAAAATTACCACCTGGCGCGTCGATGAGGCCGGCTACGCCGGTGCCGCCCAGGCGAGGTGCCCCTCGACGTCGAACCGGCGGGTCAGGGGCGTACCGGGTTCGGCGATCTGGATGCCGTCGCCCTCGATGGCGACGTGGAACAGCGGCCCGTCGGCGGCGAGGTCGGCGATGGCCCGGTCGAAACCGGCGCGACGGTCGATCGGCACGTGCATGCGGGTGGCGCAGTGAAAGACGATGCGGGGTTCACCGGGCGGGATCCGCGCTGACCACCGGCCGCACAGCTGCTCGGCATCGCCGGCCAGGACCTCCACCGGGACGGTCGCGGCCAGCGCCAGCGCGTCGTGCAGCAGCGCAGCCTTGTCCCGGTCCTCCGGCCACACCAGCGCCTCGAGCCACCGCCGGTCGGCGTCGTCCGCCGGGTCGAGGGGGTTGAGGTCGATCCCCGACGTCGTGGCCAGCACCGGGATGGCGTCGAGGTCCGGTGGGGGCTGCTCGCTGCGCCACTCGGTGCCCAGCTGCACCGGCGAGGCGGGGTCGCCGAACTGCCGGTCGCCGAGGCGGTAGCCGTACCGGACGTGGCGCATCAGCAGGCCCGCGCTGCAGCCGATCTCGAGCAGGTGCGCGGACCGGTCGCCGATCGACGGCGCCATGGCGGCCAGCGCCATTCGCAACCCGACGGCACGGCGCACCTGGTTGGTCTGCACCAGCCGGTGCGACACCAGCTCGGCGAGCTCGGCCTCGTACCGGTGCGCGAACGACAGCAGCGCCGGCCCGGCGCCGTCCGGCGGGCGGGGGTCGTCGCGCAGCGAGGCGTAGAAGTCGCCGAGCGGGTCGTCGACGCCGCCGAGCAGCAGCCAGTGCACCGCGCCGAAGAAGACGAAGGTCGGCACCTGGCCGTCCCGCGCGTGCGCGGCCAGCCTCACCAGGAACGGATCGGCGGCCACGACGCCGCACAGGTGCCGATACAGCGGTGAGGTCCAGAACTCCTCCGGGTCGGTGAAGGCGGCCCGGACCGCGTCGACGTCCTGCACGGCGACGGCTCAGGCGGTCGGCGGCTCGCGACGGGCGGCGCCGGCCGACCCGTCGAGGCCGGTGCTCTCACGCAGCTGGGTCTCGCGCTCGCTCATGGCCTCGCGGACGTCGGCGGCGAACTCGCTGATCGAGTCGGCGAGGTCGGACAGTCCCTGGCCGATGCCGGCGGCCATGCCGCTGGGCGTGAGCTTCTCGGCCGCGCGGCTCACCTTGCGCACGATCAGCGCCCCGATAGTGACCCCCATCGCCAGCCAGAACAGCCGGCGCATCAGGCTTTCCCGTGCCGTGCGCTGCGCCGCTTGCGGCGGGCGGCCTTCACCGCGTCGGCGTCGCGGCGGTCGGAGACCGTCTTGCGCACGCCGTAGGTGAACGCCGCCGCCTTGATCATCGGGCTGCCGAGCGTGCTCGACACGACCGCGGTCATCGCCGCGACGTTCGTCGTCATCGAGTTGACGTTGGCCGCGATGCTTTCGAGCTGCCCGAGCTGGGCGTTGAGCTGCAGGACCGTGCTCTGCGCCTCGGTGAGGATCGGCGCGGCGCCCTCGTGGGTCTTGCGGACGGCCAGGGTGGCCTCGTCGAGGGTGCGACCCAGCTTGAGCAGCGGGAACGCGAGCAGCAGGACGAGCAGGACGAACGCGCCCGCTGCGATCAACGCGGCGATGGCGGCTCCGGACATCTCATCTCCCTGGAAGTGGCGGCACACCGATCGGCGCGTTGTCTCGGCCTTCGGTAGGGACGACCCTAGCTGGTCACCGTCCGGGGTCCGGCCGGCCTCGGACCACCGCCCGCAGGCGCTCGAGCCGCTCGGCGACCGCGCGCTCGGCGCCTCGGCCGGCCGGGTGGTAGTAGTCGCGCCCGACCAGTTCGTCGGGCGGGTACTGCTGCGCGACGACGCCCTCGGGGGTGTCCGGCGGGTAGACGTAGCGCTGCCCCGCACCGAGCTTCCCGGCGCCGGCGTAGTGGGCGTCGCGCAGCGCCGGCGGCACCGGTCCGGCCAGCCCGGCCTTCACGTCGGCCTGCGCCTCGCCGATCGCCCGCACAACCGCGTTCGACTTCGGCGCGAGCGCCAGGTGGATGGTCGCCTGCGCCAGGTTGATGCGGGCCTCGGGCAGGCCGATGAGCGCGACGGCCTGCGCCGCAGCGGTCGCGGCGAGCAGCGCGGTGGGATCGGCCAGCCCGATGTCCTCGCTGGCATGCACGACGAGCCGGCGGGCGATGAAGCGCGGGTCCTCGCCGGCCTCGAGCATCCGGGCCAGGTAGTGGACCGCGGCGTCGGCGTCGGAGCCGCGGATGGACTTGATGAAGGCGCTGATCACGTCGTAGTGCTGGTCGCCGTCGCGGTCGTAGCGCACCGCCGCGCTGTCGACGGCCTGCTCGAGCGTGGCGAGGTCGACGCTGTCGCGGCCCTCGGCCAGCACCGTCCCCGCGGCCGCCTCGAGCGCGGTCAGCGCCCGTCGGGCGTCGCCGCCGGCGATGCGCAGCAGGTGCGCGCGGGCGTCGCCGTCGAGGGTCACCTCGTCGCGCAACCCGCGCTCCGAGCGCAGGGCCCGGTCGACGAGCCGGCCGACCGCGGCGTCGTCGAGGGGCTGCAGGGTCAGCAGCAGGCTGCGCGACAGCAGCGGCGCGACGATCGAGAAGAACGGGTTCTCGGTGGTCGCCGCCACCAGGGTGACGTGCCGGGCCTCGACCGCGGCGAGCAGGGAGTCCTGCTGGGTCTTGCTGAAGCGGTGGATCTCGTCGATGAACAGCACCGTCTGCCGGCCGTGGTGGGTGAGCTCGGCCTTGGCCCTGGCGATGACCTCGCGGACGTCCTTGACGCCCGCGTTGAGCGCGGACAGCTGCTCGAAGCGGCGATTGGTGGCGCTGGAGACGATCAGGGCGAGCGTGGTCTTGCCGGTGCCCGGCGGCCCGTAGAGCACCAGCGACATCGGGGCGTCGCCCTCGACGAGGCGGCGCAGCGGTGAGCCGGCGGCGAGCAGGTGCTCCTGGCCGACGACCTCGTCCAAGGTGCGCGGGCGCATCCGCGCCGCGAGCGGCGCCGACGCGTCGATCGCCGGCTCGGCCGCGGTCGCGGGCTCATCGGCGCCGAACAACGTCACCCGTGCAGCGTAGGCGGCGCGGGTACCCAGCTGGCGCCTGGCGGGCGCCCAGCCACCGGACAGCGGCGCCAGGTTGGCTGAGGTCATGGCAATCGCATCGCCTCCGCTCAGCCGATCCACCCTTCACCCGGCGGTGTGGCGCGTACGGAGCGCGATGCGCCGGCAGATGTGGACGATGATCGGCGTGGTCGTGGCGGTGGTCTACGTCGACCAGACGAGCAAGGCGTGGGCCTGGCGCCACCTGGCCAACGCCCACGTGAACTCCGGCGGCGACCTGCTGGTCAGCCCGACGGTCAGCGACTTGTTCCGCAACCGCGTCGTCGGCGCGGCGTTCGACGTCGTCGACGCCGCCCTGATCGTCGGCGCGCTACTCCTGCTCGCGCGCCGGCACCGCCCGGCCGGCGTGCTGCCCACCGCGTCGCTGCTGCTCGCGGGGTGGCTGTCGAACCTGTCCGACCGGCTCGGCATGCACTACTGGACGGCGCCGGGCAGCGTGCGCGGCGCCGTCGACTTCCTGCCGTTCGCCGGCTACGAGTGGAACCTCGCCGACGTCGCGATCGTGGCCGGGACCGCCGGCCTGCTGATCGCCCTGATCGTGGCCGGCGTCCGGCGCCTCGCCGCACCGGCCGCCGGCCGCACCCCGCACGTGGTGCGGCGCCCGCTGCAGCACGAGTGGGTGCGCGCGACGCTCGTGGTGGGCGTGGCGTCGGTCATGGTGCTGGCCACGATCGGCGCGTACATCGGCGGCTACGGCGACTCCCCCGGCGCGGTGCTGGCCGCCCGCGGTTACTGATCAGCCGGGACGCGGTGCAGTGCCACGACCGGGATCGTCCGGATGCCGTCGGCCTTGGCGGCGTAGTCGGCGAACCCGGGCATCACCTCGACCTGGGCGTCGTAGATGCGTTCGCGCTCCTCGCCGGAGAGCGTCTCGACCCGGACGTCGTAGGTCTCGGCGCCGACCTCGACCCGGATGTGCCCGGCGGCGACGATGTTGCGGTACCACTGCGGGTCCTTCGGCGCACCGGCCGCCGACGCGAAAACGTAGATCGTGTCCTCGTCGGTGGGATCGGCCAGGTAGACGAGCGGCGTGACGTACTCACGCCCGGACGTGCGCCCGGTGTGCTGCAGCAGCACCATCGGCGCGCCGTCGAACTGGCCGCCGACCCGCCCCTCGTTGGCGCGGAAATCGGCGACTACCTGGTCGTTCAGATCGGACATCAGGTCACTCCTTCTCAGGCGGTTCGAGGGTGCTGCTCGGGGCGAGAAGTTCCTCGTTGGTCACGGCGGCCCACGGTCCGGAGGGGTTGACGACAAGCCCCGCGAAGTCGCCCCGACGCAGCACCTCGTGGACCTCGGAGCTCGACCACACCACGAACGCGTCGCCGCTGCCGGCGCCGGCCGCGGCCTCGGGACCGGAGGTGAACACGAGCAGCGCCGGACGACCGTCGGGCAGCGCGGTGGTGCGGATGCGGGTCGGGGCGTCCTGCGCCGGCGGGTCGTCGGGCAGGTCGGCGGGATCGGCAGCAAGGACGAACGTGCCCTCGGCCCGCAGCCCATCAAGCAGTACCGGGCGTTGTGCCGGGTCGACGTTGACGACATCGAGCGCCTGCCGGACGGCGTCGTTGCGCGGCACCGCGAGCGCGAAATCGATCTCCTCACGCGACAGCGCGCAGCTGGGCCCGGCCGGGTCGAGGCACACCCACTGGTGGTCCTGCGCGACGGCGAGTTCGAGGACTGCCGACGCCGGTTGCACGAGCGATTGCACCTGCGCGGCGCCCGGCCCGTCGCTGGCATGGACCTTCTCGATCTCTGCCGTGCTGGTGAACGCGGCCAGCGCCGACCTGCCGTCCGGACCGGCCATGGTGGCGATCTGGACCATCGAATCGGCTTCGAGCTGCGTGCCGTCGGCGCTCTTGCGCAGATCCGAGCCGGTGACGTCGAGCAGCAGGAAGCCCTGCAGGCACCACCTCAGGACGTCGACGCTGCCGTGCGCACCGAAGTCGGCGACGAACGCGTCGATCGCCGCACGCACCGGCGGATTGCTGACGCCGCTCGGTTCACTCACCGGCTTCGGACCCGGCAGGCTCGGGCTCGGCGTCGACGCCGGCTTCCTTGCGCTGCTCGGCGGTGATCGGCGCCGGCGCGGCGGTGAGCGGGTCGTAGCCGCCGCCGGACTTCGGGAAGGCGATGACGTCGCGGATCGAGTCGGCGTGCGAGAGCAGGGCGCAGACGCGGTCCCAACCGAAGGCGATGCCGCCGTGGGGCGGCGCGCCGTAGCTGAACGCGTCGAGCAGGAAGCCGAACTTCTCCTGCGCGTCCTCCTCGGACAGACCCATGATCGTGAAGACCCGCTCCTGCACCGAGCGCTGGTGGATACGGATCGACCCACCACCGATCTCGTTGCCGTTGCAGACGATGTCGTAGGCGTAGGCCAGCGCCGGCCCGGGGTCGGTGTCGAAGGTGTCCATCGACTCCGGCTTTGGCGAGGTGAAGGCGTGGTGGACGGCCGTCCA
>CAZZZE010000102.1:0-665 GCA_964658365.1 uncultured Jatrophihabitantaceae bacterium | reverse complement strand
CCCCCCCCGCGCCGCTGCCCACCGCGACGTCGCCCGAGGCGACCGCCTGTGAGGCCGGCTCGAACAGCGGGGCGTCGACGACCCAGACGAAGCGCCAGGCTTGAGCGTCGATGAGCCCGAGGCGGCGACCGATCTCGAGCCGGGCGGCGCCGAGCAGCCCGCGGGCCGAGGACGCCTCACCGGCGGCGAAGAAGATGCAGTCGCCGGGCTGGGCGCCGACGTGCGCGACCAGGCCGGCCCGCTCGGCGTCGGAGAGGTTCTTGGCGACCGGGCCGCTGAGCTCGCCGTCCGCACCCACCAGGACGTACGCGAGCCCGCGGTGGCCGCGCTGCTTGGCGAACTCCTGCCAGCCGTCGAGGGTGCGGCGCGGCTGCGACGCCCCGCCGGCCATGACGACCGCGCCGACGTAGGGCGCCTGGAACACGCGGAACGGGGTATCGGCGAAGAAGTCGGTGCACTCGACGAGCTCGAGGTCCAGGCGCAGGTCGGGCTTGTCGGAGCCGTAGCGGCGCATCGCCTCGGCGTACGGCATGCGGGCGATCGGTGTCGGGATGTCGACGCCGATCAGCTTCCACAGCGCGACCACGACCTGCTCGGCGACGGCGATGACGTCGTCCTGGTCGACGAAGCTCATCTCGATGTCCAGCTGGGTGAACTCGGGCTGC
>CAZZZE010000101.1:7621-8442 GCA_964658365.1 uncultured Jatrophihabitantaceae bacterium | reverse complement strand
CGAGCCGCTGTCGAACCTCGACGCCAAGCTGCGCGGCCAGATGCGCACCGAGATCGCCCGGCTGCAGCGCCGCCTCGGCATCACGACCGTCTACGTCACCCACGACCAGACCGAGGCCATGACCCTCGGCGACCGCGTCGCGGTGCTGCGTCGCGGCGTGCTGCAGCAGTTGGCCAGCCCGCGCGAGCTCTACGAGCAGCCCGTCAATCTGTTCGTGGCCGGCTTCATCGGCTCGCCGCCGATGAACTTCCTGCCGGCCACCGTCGGCGACGGCGTGCTCGAGATGCCCTTCCTCAACCTCCCGCTGCCGGGCGCGGTGTCGAACACCAAGAAGCAGGGCGACCTCGTCATCGTCGGCGTGCGTCCCGAGGCCTTCGAGGACGCGGCGCTGGTGGAGGAGGTGCACAAGGACGAGGGCGTCACCTTCAAGGCCAACGTCGACGCCACCGAGTGGCTCGGCAACGAGAAGTACGCCTACCTGCCCTTCGAGCCGCACAAGGACGTGCAGGACGCGCTGAACGAGCTCGACCGCGAGCTCGACGGCGAGGCGATGCGCACCCAGCTCGTCGTGTCGCTCGACGGCTCGAGCAAGATCCGCCAGGGCGACGACGCCGAGCTCTGGCTCAACCCCGCCTCGATCCACGTCTTCGACGCCGAGTCCGGCGACAACCTCACCCGTGACGAGGCCAAGGCCGACCAGATCGCGGCTGAGTCCGAGGACGACCGCAAGCGCGAACTCGCCCGGGCTCAGGAGAAGGAGCCCCTCAAGGTCTGAGCACCAGCCAGCTCGCCCGGTACGGGCCGAGCCAGACGTTGCCGTC
>CAZZZE010000101.1:0-7611 GCA_964658365.1 uncultured Jatrophihabitantaceae bacterium | reverse complement strand
TCGCCCGCGGCGTCGGCCAACACATCGGGCGCCCCGGCGAAGCCCAGCTCGGCCAGCCGCGCCGCCGGGAACGGCCGCCAGGTCTCGGTGACGTTGAACAGCTCGAGCAGCCGGCCCTCAGGGTGCGAGCGCAGGACAGCCAGCACCCCAGAATCGCACGGGTCGAGCACCTGCGACTGGGTAGCGGCGTGCAGCATCGGCAGCTCGGCCCGCCGCGCGACGAGTTCGCGCAGGCCGGTGAAGATCCGCCCGGCGGGGCTGCGCGGGTCGTGGCGCAGGGCCCGGGTGGCGTCGTCCATCGACGGCCGGTGGTACCAGCGATTGTCGCCGGCGTGCGCCGGGTCCGCCGCCCAGTCGTCGTCGCCGAGCAGGCCGAGCTCGTCACCCATCCACAGCACCGGGATGCCACCCCAGCCCAGGACGATCGCGTGCGCGAGCAGCACCCGGCGGACCGCGAGGTCGACCTGCTCGGGTGTCGTGGCGCTGCGCAGGCCGACGAGGTCGGCGGTCATGCCGCTGACCCGCCGGTCACCGGTGGCCGGGTTCTCCTGGAACGTCAGCCCCTGGGCGTGCGATCCGGGGAAGCGGCCGGTGTAGTAGTCGGACAGGAACGCACGGTGGCCGGAACCCGACAGCCCGACGCCTGCGGCGTCGGCGTCGTCGATGGCCCACCCGATGTCGTCGTGGCAGCGCAGGTAGCAGATCCACGCCGTGCTCGAGGGGCTCAGCGGCAGCCGCTGCAGGGCGCGGACGGTGAGTCGCACGTCGCGGGTGGCCAGCATCGACCAGATCTGCACCATGAGCGTGTTGTGGTAGGCCAGATCGCTGACCTTGCCGTAGTTGCGGCCCTGCCCGAGGTACTGCACGAGCTCGTCGGGGGCCACGATCGCCTCGGCCTTGAGCACCACCGCCGGGCAGGCGATGCGGGTCAGCGCCCGCAGCGCCCGCGCGACAGCATGTACCTCGGGCTGATTCTGGCTGTGGGTGCCCTTGCGCTTCCAGAGGAAGGCGATGGCGTCCAGGCGCAGCACCTCGACGCCCAGGTTGGCCAGCCAGAACACGAGGTCGGCGTACTCGGCGAACACGTCGGGGTTGGCCCAGTTGACGTCCCACTGGAAGCTGTTGAACGTCGTCCACACCCAGGCCGACAGCTCGTCGTCCCAGGTGAAGTTGCCGGGAGCGAAGTCCGGGAAGACCTCGGGCAGCGTCGCCTCGTAGGCGTCGGGCTCGCTGCGGTCGGCGAAGACGTGGAAGTAGTCGCGGTAGTGCGGGTCGCCGGCGCGGGCCGCTCGCGCCCACTCGTGTTCACGGGCGACGTGGTTGAGCACGAGGTCGACGACCAGGCTGATCCGGTTGCCGCGCAGCTCGGCTGCAAGGTCGGCGAGATCCCCGGTGGTGCCGAGGTCCGGGCGCACGGCCCGGTAGTCGGCCACCGCGTAACCGCCGTCGCTGTCACCCGCACGCGGACGCAGCAGGGGCATCAGGTGCAAGTAGGTGACGCCGAGCTCGCGCAGGTAGGGCAACTGCTCGCGCAGGGCGGGCAGCGATCCGGCGAAGCGCTCGGTGTAGGCGGCGTAGCCGAGCATCGACGGCTCCTGGAACCAGTCCGGAGCCAGGATGCGCTGCAGGTCGAGCCGATGCAGATCGGCGGGCCGGCACGCGTAGGCCTGCCCGGCCGCGTCGATCACCTGCTGCTCGAGCGCGTCGGCCTGCTCGAGCGGGTACAGCTCGCGCAGCCCGATCCGCACGTCGGGCCGCCAGCGCCGGACGCGGGCGTCGAACTGCTCGCGCCGCTCGGCGGAGAGTTGATCGAATGCGGCGCCCACGGGTGGATTCAACCGGTCCGGGCGGCCCCGGAACAAATGCCCGCACGGACCCGTTCTGCCAGCGATTGGATTTGCCGGGCGTGCGCCTGGCAGACTGATCGATCGGGCTACGGCCCATCACCCGGCTGCGGTTCACCCTCGTCATCAGCGAGGGACCCGGGGCCAGCACACAAGGGATCCAACATCATGCGCGAAGGCATTCACCCCGAGTACGTGACCACCGAGGTCACCTGCTCCTGCGGCAACACGTTCACCACGCACAGCACGGCCAAGTCCGGCGCCATCCGCGCCGAGGTCTGCTCGGCCTGCCACCCGTTCTACACGGGCAAGCAGAAGATCATGGACGTCGGCGGCCGCGTCGACAAGTTCGAGAAGCGTTACGGAAAGCGAGTCCGCTGAGCGAGACGCCCGGGCGGCTGCCGGAGCTCATCGCCGAGTACGCGCAGGTCGAGAAGGACATGAGCGACCCGGCGGTGCACGCCGACGCCGGCCGGGCCCGCACGCTGGGTCGCCGCTTCGCCGAGCTGGCACCCGTCGTCGCAGTGGCCGCCGAACTCGACACGGTGCGCGGCGACCTGGCCGCGGCGCGTGAGCTCGCCGCCGAGGACTCCTCGTTCGCCGCCGAGGTCGAGTCGCTGGGCGTGCGCATCGGCGAGCTCGAAGAGCGCCTGACCCACCTGCTGGTGCCCCGGGACCCCAACGACAGCAAGGACGTCATCCTCGAGGTCAAGGCCGGCGAGGGCGGCGACGAGTCGGCGCTGTTCGCCGGCGACCTGCTGCGCATGTACCTGCGCTACGCCGAGCGGCAGGGCTGGGCCGTCGAGGTCCTCGACGAGGAAGACACCGACCTCGGCGGCGTCAAGTCGGTGACGCTGGCCGTCCGCTCGCGCAAGCCCGACCACGCGGTCTGGGCGAACCTGAAGTACGAGGGCGGCGTGCACCGGGTGCAGCGGGTGCCCGCCACCGAGTCGCAGGGCCGCATCCACACCTCCGCGGCTGGGGTAGTCGTGCTGCCCGAGGCCGAGGAGGTCGAGGTCGCCATCGACCCCAACGACCTGCGCATCGACGTCTACCGCTCGTCCGGGCCGGGCGGGCAGAGCGTGAACACCACCGACTCGGCCGTGCGCATCACGCACGTGCCCACCGGCACCGTCGTCTCCATGCAGAACGAGAAGAGCCAGCTGCAGAACCGCGAGGCGGGCATGCGGGTCTTGCGGGCGCGGCTGCTCGCGGCCGCCCAGGACGCGGCCGCCGCTGACGCCTCCGACGCGCGCCGCTCGCAGGTGCGCACCGTCGACCGCTCGGAGCGGGTGCGGACCTACAACTTCCCCGAGAACCGGATCAGCGACCACCGGGTCGGGTTCAAGGCCTACAACCTCGACCAGGTCATCGACGGCGCCCTCGACGACGTCATCGCCGCCCTGCAGCAGGCCGACACCGACGCGCTACTGGCCGGGACGAACCCCGACGGCGCATGACCGCGAGCGTGCGGGCGTTGCTGTTCGACGCCACCGAGCGGTTGCGCGCCGCCGGCGTCGAGAGCCCCCGCGTCGACGCCGAGCTGCTGCTCGCCGCGTTGCTCGACCGCCCGCGCGGCGCCCTGCTCGCCCTCGACAGCGTGCCGGGGCCGGTGGCCGAGCAGTTCGCCGCCCACGTCGCCCGGCGCACCGCCCGGGAACCGCTGCAGCACATCACCGGTGTCGCGCCGTTCCGGCATGTGCTGCTCGCCGTCGGCCCGGGCGTGTTCGTCCCACGGCCCGAGACCGAGCTGCTGGTCGACGCGGTGCTGCCGCACCTGCGCTCGCTCGACGCGCCGGTCGTCGCCGACCTGTGCGCCGGATCGGGCGCGCTGGGGCTCTCGATAGCCACCGAGCTTCCCGGGTCGCAGGTGCTGGCCGTCGAGGCGTCCGAGGCCGCACTGGCGTGGTTGCGGCGCAACGCCGCCGGAACCGGCGTCGAGGTCGTGGCCGGTGATGTCCGCGATCCCGAGTTGTTGCGCCCGTGGTTCGGTGGCGTCGACGCCGTGGTGTGCAACCCGCCCTACGTCCCGAGGGCCGGGGACGTCGCCCCCGAGGTCCGGGCCGACCCGCAGGAAGCAGTCTTCGCGGGCGCCGACGGACTCGAGCTCATGTCGACGGTGACCTCGCTGGCGGCCGCCCTGCTGCGCCCCGGCGGGGTCTTGGCTCTCGAGCACGACGACACGCACGTGGCGTCCGTCCCTGCCCTGCTCATCGGGGACGGCCGCTGGACGGATGTCGTCGACCACGACGACCTGACCGGACGCCCCAGGTACGTGACGTCCCGACGGGCCTCGACAGGCTAGGGCAAGATGGCCGCCGTGGCCCTGTTCTTCGAGTGCGGCGACCCGGACGTCCGCGAGGACGCGATCCAGACGGCCGCGCACAGCGTGACGTCCGGGGAACTCGTGGTGCTGCCCACCGACACGGTCTACGGGGTCGGCGCCGACGCCTTCGACGCCGTCGCGGTCGGCGATCTGCTGCGGGCCAAGGGCCGCGGCCGGGATATGCCGGTACCCGTGCTGGTCGGTTCGTGGACGACGATCGACGGCCTGGTCAGCGCCGTGGACGCCCGGTTGCGCTCGCTCATCGAGGCCTTCTGGCCGGGCGGGCTGACCATCGTGGTGCGCCACGCGCAGTCGCTGTCCTGGGATCTCGGTGACGCAGCCGGCACGGTGGCGGTCCGCATGCCGCTGCATCCGGTCGCGATCGAACTGCTCGAGAAGACCGGCCCGATGGCGGTGTCCAGCGCCAACAAGTCCGGACAGCCGGCGGCGCAGACCGCGGCCGAGGCGCGGGCCCAGCTCGGCGACGACGTCGCGGTGTACCTCGAGGACGGCCCGGTGGCCGTCGGCGTGGCCTCGACGATCGTCGACGTCACCGGCCCCCTGCCCAGAGTGCTGCGGGCCGGGGCGGTCAGCGAGCAGGCCCTGCGCGAGGTGGTCCCGGACATCGTCGGCCTGACCGCCGGTCCGGCCACCCGGCCGGGACCTCGGCCCGCTCCCGGGCCCGGCACATGAGGCACCCCAGCCTCGAGTACCTGCTCGTGGCCTGCGTCGCCGCGATCGTCACCCTGCTCCTGACCCCGATCGCCCGCCGGGTGGCGATCCGCATCGGGGCGGTGGCCAAGCCCCGCGACCGCGACGTGCACGCCGTCGCCATCCCGCGCATGGGCGGGGTCGCGATCTTCGCCGGCTTCGCGCTGGCCCTGCTCGTGGCCTCCCGGTTGCCGACGTTGAGCAAGAGCTTCCAGGTCGGCCCCGAGGTGCCGTGGATCGTGGCGGCCGGCGCGGTGATCTGCGGCGTCGGCGTGCTCGACGACATGTACGAGCTGGACTCGTTGACGAAGCTGGCCGGCCAGGCGCTGGCCACCGGCCTGATGGTGACCAAGGGCGGCGTGCAGCTGGGCACCATCTACGTGCCCGGGATCGGCGGCGGCAGCAGCTTCACCTTCGACCGCAACCTCGGGATCCCGGTGACGATCATCGTGACCCTGCTGGTGATCAACGCGCTGAACTTCATCGACGGGCTGGACGGGCTGGCCGCCGGCGTCAGCACCATCGGGGCCCTAGCGTTTTTCGTCTTCTCCTACCACCTGGCCCAGGACGGCTTCACGGGATCCGCGTCGCCGCCCACGCTGCTGGCCGCCGCCCTGGCCGGCACCTGCGTCGGCTTCCTGCCGCACAACTTCTTCCCGGCCAAGATCTTCATGGGCGACTCGGGATCGATGCTGGTCGGGATGATGCTCTCGGCCGCCGCGATCACGGCCACCACTACCGTCGACCCGCAGGTCTTCAACAGCACCCTGGGCACGCTGCCGCTGCTGCTGCCCTTCATCATCCCGGCCACGGTGCTGGCACTGCCCCTGGTCGACCTGCTGCTGGCCGTCGTGCGCCGGGTGGCCCGGGGCCGTTCGCCGTTCGCGCCCGACAAGCAGCACCTGCACCACCGGCTGCTCGAGATCGGGCACAGCCACCGGCGGGCGGTGCTGCTGCTGTACTTCTGGTCCGCGGTCGTCGCCTTCGCCGGGGTCGGGGTGTCCTTCGAAGGCAGCGAGTGGCTCGTGCTGTGGCTGCTCGTCACGTTCGTGGTGCTCGGCCTGCTGATGTCGCTCGTGCCCAACCTGCGCCGGCGACGCACCCCCGGCCCGGCGGTGACCGGCGCGACCCGGCATCGCGACCAGCTGAAAGCCGGTGGCCCGAGCCGGCGGTGATCGTACGTTTTCCCGGATTGCCGCGGGATGGGTACGGTCGTGGCCATGACGGCCGTCCGCGAGTCCCTGCAGCGGCATCTCACGCCGCCGTCAGCCATGGGCAGCCGCGGTCCGGCCATGATCCGGGTCCGGGCGCGGGCGGCGGTCTTCGCCGTTCCCCTGCTCGTCGGCGCCCTGGCCTACTACCTGCTGTCGGCCAAGGCCGAGCGCGCCGCCTTGAGCTACGCGGGGGGCGTCGGGCTCACCGCGGTGCTGTTCATCGGCGGCATCCTGGCCGTGCGGGCCGGCGCCGCGCTCTCGCCGATGCTGGCCACCGTCATGGCGTTGAGCACTTACACCACGGTCGCGTTCGTCCTCGCCGCCGTGTTCACGGTGTCCGATCCACACGTCCTGGACGCCCCTGCGTTCGCCCTCGGACTCGTCGTGGGCGTGGTCGTCGGAGTCGGCCTGCAGATCCGAGATGCCCGCCCACCCGCCGTGAGAGCCTGAGAAAACACTTGTTAGAGTGCGCATGACGAAGCAGACGTCACCCGGTGCCTCACAGGGTGACCAGGATCCGTGGGCGGCCTTCGGTTACCTCGTGGCCGGCGTTGCCTTCTACGGTGTCCTGGGTTGGCTTCTGGGTCGTTGGCTGCACGCCAGCTACCTGATCCCGGTCGGCATCGTCGTCGGGATGTTGTTCGGCATGTACATGGTCTTTGCCCGTTACCGGTTTCACGACGACGGCCTCGACACCCCGACCCCGATCGACCACGACTCGCGCCCCGACCGGCGCGACGATCGCGATGACCGAGGAGAGATGCAGTGATCGACGCTTGCGGAGCGAGCCGAGGGCATGACGGCTCGTCCGGGCCGAACGGAGTGAGGCAGTGAGCGTATTGGCGAGCGGCTTCACCGCGCCTAGCCCCGTGGATTTCTTCCTGCCCGACTTCACCGGGACGCACTGGGACCAGCACGGGTACCTTCCCGTCTACACCAAGCCCGCGGCGCTGCTGCTGCTCGGCGCCATCCTTGCGTTCCTCTTCCTGTGGAGCACGTCGCGGCGCGGACAGGTCGTCCCGGGCCGGCGGCAGTACCTCGGCGAATCCGCGTACAACCTGGTCCGGGACAGCATCGGCCGCGACGTCATCGGGGCCGACTTCCTGCGCTGGGTGCCGCTGCTGGTCTCGCTGTTCTTCTTCATCGTCATCAACAACTTGTTCGGCATCGTGCCGTTCCTGCAGTTCCCGACCTTCTCCCGGGTCAACTTCGCCTACGGCCTGGCCGCGCTGGTGTGGGTCATCTTCAACGTGATCGGCATCATCGACAAGGGCCCGCTCGGTTACCTCAAGCACGTCACCGTCCCCTCGGGCGTGCCGTGGTACCTGATCTGGCTGGTGGCGCCGCTGGAGTTCCTGTCCAACGTCATCGTCCGGCCCATCACGCTGTCGCTGCGACTGTTCGCGAACATGTTCGCCGGGCACCTGCTGATCATCCTGTTCTCCACCGGCGGCGCCTACTTGCTGCTGCACGCCTCGAACGGCGTGATCAATAAGCCGGCCGGCGTCCTGGCCTT
>CAZZZE010000100.1:0-8451 GCA_964658365.1 uncultured Jatrophihabitantaceae bacterium | reverse complement strand
CCCAGATCGGGTAGAGCGTGGTCAGCCAGCCGAACAGCGTGTCGTCGGTGGCGTAACCGCGCGTGATCCACTGGTACAGGTGGTGGTGACTGTTGACGAACCCGGGCGTCACGAGCAACCCCGAGGCCTCGATGCGGACCCCGTCGCCGGCGTAGCGCCCCGAGCCGACCGCGATGATCACGCCGCCGTCGATGACGACATACCCGTTGGTATGTTCCGTATCCGCCGCGTCGACAGTCGCGACGTGACACCCCTCGAGGACGGTCGTCATGCAGGACACCCTGCCCCGAGCTGGTTTCCGTTCGATTTCATGATCACGAGCCGCGATAGGTGCTGTACGCGAACGGGCTCAACAGCAGCGGGACGTGCAGGTGGGCGGCCGGCTCGCTGACCCGGAAGGTCACGACGACCTCCGGGTAGAAGTAGTCGTCCTGCCCGATCGCGGTGTAGTAACCCTCGACGTCGAAGACCAGGCGGTGCACGCCGGGCTCGAGCTGCGCAGCCAGGTCGGCGACCCGGCCGTCGGCGTCGGTGCTGCGCTCGGCGACCACCGACCACCCGGCGCCGTCCCGGCGCTCGACGACGATCCGCACGCCGGCCGCCGGGCGCCCGCTCACCGCGTCCAGCACGTGCGTGGACAGGCTCATCGAAGGGCCTTGGCCAGCCGCAGGCGGACGATCGCGGACAGCTCGCGGCGCACGACCTGCCGCTCGGTGTCGACGTCGTTGTCGAGCCGCTCGTTGAGGGCGTCGAGGATCTGTCGGGGCGTGCGTCCGGTGGCGCAGACGAGGAACACGTGGCCGAAGCGCTGCTCGTAGGCGACGTTGCCCTCGTGCAACGCGGTGCTGATGTCGATGCTCGTGCCGGCGGCCGACGACTGCTCCTCGCGCGACCAGTGCGACTCGATGTCACCTCCGGTGACCCGCTCGCCGATGCGCGGGTGCGCGCTCATGGCCTGCTCGATGCCGGCCCAGTCCAGTTCGGCGAGCACCGCGTCCGACCGCTCGACGACCGCGGCGAAGCTGCCGTAGGGACGGCCGGCGGCGAGTGCCTGCAACCACCCAGTGCTCGCACATACCGGGCGCAGCAACTCGACGGCGGCCGGGACCGATACCGCGTCGAACGCGACGACGTCGATCAGGGCCTCGCTCACAGTCGCCGATCCTAGAGCGACGGCGGACGGCTCGAGGCGGAGCGATCAGATCGTCGCGTCGACCACCACGGCCGGAACCGGTGCCGACCAGTAGTAGCCCTGCGCGTACTGGAAGCCGTGCGCCCGCGCGGCGGCGAGCTGCGCGGCGTCCTCGATGCCCTCGATGGTGAGGACTATGTCCAACTCGGCGGCCATGCCGACGACGGCGCGGCAGACCGCGTCACCGACGCGTGTGCCGAACACGGTGGTCACGGTGCGATCGAGCTTGATGCCGTCGACCCCGAGACCGAGGACCCAGTCCAGGCTGGACCAGCCGTTGCCGAAGTCGTCCAGCATCACCCGGAATCCGGCGTCCTGCAGCTCGCGCACGGCACAGCTGGCCTTGGCGACGTCGGGCAGCATGCGCGTCTCGGTGATCTCGACGAGGAGCACAGCCGGGTCGAGGTCGAGCTCGTGGGCGGTGTCGATGACCCACGACGCGCCGTCGGGCAGTTCGAAATGACGCGTGGAGAGGTTGACGCTGGTCCGCAGTCCAGGCTCGCTGCGCCGCCAACGCACGAGGTCCGACATCGCCGCGCGGGCCACCGCACGGTCGAGGTCGACCACGAGGTCGCTGTCCTCGGCGGTGCCCACGAAGTCGGCCGGGCTGACGAAGGAGCCGTCCGGCCGGCGCCAGCGCGCCAGCGCCTCGAACCCCATGCGGGCGCCGGTCATCAGATCGACGACAGGTTGGTACCACGGCACGATCTCGCCGTGCTCGAGTGCCAGAGCAACCTGCGAGCTGACCTCGCGAGACGCCGCGGTCTCGGCGTTGCGGCGGATCAGGTCGAGCTGGTCCTCGACGATCTCGCCGAACTCGGTCAGCCGCTGGATGTCGGCGGCGGTGATGTGCCGCGGGCGGTCGTCGGCAACGCAGAGCGTGCCGACCATGCGCGCCTCCCGGCTGGCCAGCGGCACGCCCAGGTAGCTGACGGCGCCGCCCGCTGCCACGGCGGGCAGCACCCGGTAGCGCTCGTGCATGCGCAGGTCGTCGACCGCGAGCACCGGCACACCGTCATCGATCAGGAACTGGCACACGCTCTCCTCGCGCGGCCGCGAGATCACGCCGGTGCCGTAGCCACCGACGACGAACAGCTCACGGTCGTCCAGGATGTTGATCTGGCCGATCGGGAAGTCCAGCGCCCGCGCCGCCAACGACACGGTCCGTTCCAGGCGTGCGCGGTCGCTTTCGCTGCCGAGCAGGTAATGCCCGGCGAGCCGGCGTTGCCGGGTCGTGTCCTGCCTGCGCCTCATGTCTCTGGCCATGTTGGGCCGCCTCCAAAGGCTGTCCGACCGAAACCCCGGAGATAGCCTGACCCTGCCCCGCGCTTATGTCAAACTTCTGTTAGGTTCTTTCGGTTCGCACGGGGCCGGGCCACCGCGACATCGGGTGTACACAACGCCGTGCCACGATGACGTCGATGCCGGCCACTGTCTTGCGAGCCGCGCGCGTCGTCACCGGCGGTGCCGAGCGCGCAGCGAGCGTCGTCGTGCGCGACGGCGTGATCGTCGACGTCGTACCCGCTGCCGACCCGGGCGCCGCGGAGGTCGTCGAGCTGCCGGCCGATCGGGTCCTGCTGCCGGGGCTGGTCGACAGCCACGTGCACGTCAACGAGCCGGGCCGCACCGAGTGGGAGGGTTTCGCCACGGCCACCGCCGCAGCGGCCGCGGGCGGTGTCACGACGATCGTCGACATGCCGTTGAACAGCATCCCGCCGACGATCGACGTCGCCGCACTCGACGTGAAGCGCGCCGCCGCGGCGGGTCAGCTCGCCGTCGACGTCGCGTTCTGGGGCGGAGCGGTGCCCGGTAACGCCGAGCACCTCGCCGCGCTGCACGACTCCGGCGTCGTCGGCTTCAAGTGCTTCCTGCTGCCCTCGGGCGTGGCGGAGTTCCCGCCGCTGTCGCCCGAGCAGCTCGCGCTGGCCATGCGGACCATCGCCGGCTTCGGCGGCCTGCTGATCGCACACGCCGAGGACGCGGACGTCATCGCCGCCGCCCCCGAGCCGCACGGCCGGCACTACCCGGACTTCGTGGCCTCACGGCCCCCGCAGGCCGAGGTGCGCGCCGTCGCGTCGCTGCTGGCCGAGACCCGCCGCACCGGTTGCCGCACGCACGTCGTGCACGTCTCCAGCGCCGAGACGGTGCCCCTGCTGCGCGCAGCCAAGGACGAGGGACTGCCGGTCACGGCCGAGACCTGCCCGCACTACCTGACCCTGCTGGCCGCGGACGTCCCCGAGGGGGCCACCCAGTTCAAGTGCTGCCCCCCGATCCGCGACGACGCCAACCGCGAGGCACTGTGGGCCGGCGTGCTCGACGCGACGATCGACCTCGTCGTCTCGGACCACTCGCCGTGCACGGTCGCGGCGAAGCGCCTGGACACCGGCGACTTCGGCGACGCGTGGGGCGGCATCGCGTCGGTGCAACTGGGCCTGCCGGTGGTCTGGACGCAGGCCCGCCAACGCGGGATCGGGCTGCCGGAGGTGATGCGCTGGATGGCCGAAGCGCCGGCCGCGCTGACCGGGCTGTCGGACCGCGGGTCCATCGCGCCGGGCCGGCGGGCCGACCTGTGCGTGTTCGCGCCCGACGAGACGTTCGTGGTCGACCCCGCGCGGCTGCGGCACCGCAACCCAATCAGCCCCTACGCCGGGCGGACCCTCGTCGGTGTCGTCGAGCAGACATGGTTGGCTGGTGATCCGATCACCGACGGCGCACGCAGGGGGCAGCTGGTGAGCGTCCGATGACGGCCAAGTCCGACTTCCGCCGCCTGCCCGACCTCGCGTCGCGCACGCTGGGCGGCACGGTGATGTTCGCCAACGACGACTTCTACGCCGACGCGCACCGGCTGATCGCGGCGGGCCCGGCGCGCCACGACCCGGAGCTGTTCGCCGACCGCGGCAAGGTCTACGACGGCTGGGAGACCCGTCGTCGGCGCGACCACGACCGCGGCACCGGCGACTTCGTGATCATCCGGCTCGGCGTGCCGGGGGTGGTGCGCGGCGTGAACATCGACACCGCGCATTTCAAGGGCAACTACCCGCCACGGGCGTCCGTCGACGCGACGACCGTCCTGGGCTACCCGACGCTCGCCGAGGTACAGGCCGCCGACTGGTTCCCCCTCGTCGAGCACGCCGAACTCGACGGCGACTCCGCGAACGTGGTGCCGGTAGAGGCGCCGGACCGGCTCGCCACCCACGTCCGGCTCAGCATCCATCCCGACGGCGGCGTGGCCCGCCTCCGGGTGTTCGGCGAGGCGATGCCCGACCCGCGGCACCTCGGCGGCCGCGTCGACCTCGGCGCTCTCGTGCACGGCGGACTGGTCGAGGCGTGCAGCAACATGTTCTACAGCTCGCCGGCCAACGTGCTCTCGCCCGGCCGGGCGCGGGTCATGTCCGACGGCTGGGAGACCGCGCGGCGCCGGGACGACGGCAACGACTGGCTCGTCGTCCGGCTCGGCGCACCCGGCGTGCTGCACGAGGTCGTCGTCGACACGTCCCGCTTCGTCGGCAACGCGCCCGGGTGGGCGTCGCTCACCGACGTCGACTCGGGGGCCGTGCTGCTGCCGCGCACCCGCCTGCTGCCCGACATCGAGCACCGGTTCCGCCTGGCGCCGGCCGGTGCCACCCGCTGCGTCCGCCTGGACGTCTACCCCGACGGCGGGATCAGCCGGTTGCGGCTGCTCGGCGCGGTGGCCGCCGAGGCGCGTGCCGGCCTTGCCCGCCGCTGGCTCGACCTGCTGCCCACCGACCAGGCCGCGTCCGTCGAGCCGGCCGACTTCTTCGCCTGATGCTCGACCCGTCGCTCTACGATCGGCTCGACGCGCTGCTCGCCGACGACGACGAGCGCCGGGCCCGCACGTACCCCGGCCTGCTCCCGCGCCGCCAGCCCGTGCACACCGTCTACGTCGCGGCCGACCGCTACGCCGAGCACACCGTCGGCGAGTGGCGGGCCGGCGCCCTGGCCGCGCTCGACGAGCATGGGCCGGTGCCCGGCGTCGACGCAGCGCTCGAGGCGCGCGTGCGCGACAAGCTGGCACTCGAACCGATCGAGGATCTGCGCATCGACTTCGAGGACGGCTACGGCGTGCGTCCCGATGACGAGGAGGACGCTGCGGCCCGCGCCGCCGGCACGGCGCTCGGCCGGGTCACGCAGGCCGGCGTCGGCACCCCGTTCGTCGGGGTGCGGATGAAGTCGCTCGAGGGCCCGACCCGGCGCCGCGCGGTCCGCACCCTGGAGCTGTTCCTCGAGCAGCTGTTCGCCTTCGGCAGCCTGCCCCGCGGCTTCCGCGTCACGCTGCCCAAGGTGACGTCGGTGGCCCAGGTCGAGGCCATGGTCGAGATCTGCGCCGCGCTGGAATCCGAGCTCTCGATCGCCCGGGTCCCCTTCGAGATCCAGGTCGAGACGCCGCAGGCCGTGCTCGGCGCCGACGGCACCGCGCTGATCGCGCGGATGCTGCACTCCAGCGCCGGTCGCTGCGTCGGGCTGCACTACGGCACCTACGACTACAGCGCCGCACTCGGCGTGGCCGCGGGCTACCAGTCGATGGCGCACCCGGTGGCCGACCACGCCAAGGCGGTGATGCAGGTGGCCGCGGCCGGCACCGGCGTCCCGGTCAGCGACGGCTCGACCAACATCGTCCCGGTCGGACCGCGCACGCAGGTGCGCGCCGCGTGGGAGCTGCACCTGCGCCTCGTCCGCCGCTCGCTGGAGAACGGGCTCTACCAGGGCTGGGACCTGCACCCGGCCCAGCTGCCCACCCGCTTCGCCGCGACGTTCGCCTTCTACGCCGAGGGCCTCGACGCCGCGGTGCGCCGGCTCGGCGACTACCTGGCCCGCACGTCGACCGGCGTCCTGGACGAGCCGGCCACCGCCCGGGCGCTCGCCGGCTTCCTGCACCGTGGGCTATCCTGCGGCGCGCTCGACGACGCCGACGTGCACGAGCGCTGCGGGCTGACGGCGGCCGAGATCGGGTCCCTCGCCGCCTCGCCGTGACGACCAGCCGTCATCACCCCAGCCTGGCGTACTCACCGGCCCGACTCGTCGACAGCCCGAGGCGGACCAACGACTCGGCGGTGACGACCGCGGCCGCGACCCCGTCGACCACCGGGACGCCGAGCTCGTCCTGCAGCGCGGCGGCGAGGCCGGACATGCCCGCGCAACCGAGCACGATCACGTCCGCGCCATCGGACTCGACCGCCGACCGCGCCTCGTCCCGCAGCTGCTTGAAGGTCTCCGGGTCGCCGTCGAGGTCGAGCACGGCGATGTCTGTGGCGCGCACGCTGCGACACTGCTCGCGCAGGCCGTAGCGCGCGACCAAGCGCTCGGTGTGCGGCACGGTGCGGCGCAACGTGGTGACCACGCTGAACGCGCCGCCGAGGTAGCCGGCCGTGCGCATCGCCGCCTCGGCGATGCCGACGACAGGCCCCGACGCCACCTCGCGCGCTGCGTCGAGCCCCGGGTCGCCGAAGCAGGCGAGCACGAAGGCGTCGGACTGTGGTGCGGCCCCGATCTTGGCGAGCACGCCCGGCACGCACCGCGCGGCGTCGGTCGAGCTCTCGATCGAGGCCGGCCCGCCCGTCGGGTTGACCGCGGCGATCCGCGTGCCCGGGCCGGCGACGGCCCGGGCACTCGCGGCGATCGACCGGGTCATGGTGGCGGTCGAGTTGGGGTTGATCACCGTGATCAGCACGCGGTGCTCACCCCGACGTGCGGGCCGCGGTGACCGCGGGCTCGACGCCACGACGGCGGTCGGCCACGCCGGCCACGTTCGCCTGCAGGGCGAACAGGTAGTAGGCGACGAACCCGACGCCGCACCCGACGAACCAGCCGTACTGCGACAGCCAGGTCACGACGCCGCCGAGCTTCGGGATGAGGACCGAACTCAGCGAAATCGCGCCGGCGAGGACCACCGCCTTCACCGCGGCGGGGTTGTAGCCCTTGCGGTAGAAGTAGGTGCCCTTCTCATCCAGCGTGAAGAGGTCGTCCACCACGATCTCCTGCTTGCGGACGAGGTAGAAGTCGGCGATGAGGATGCCGAACAGCGGGCCGATGAGCGCGCCGAGCAGGCCGAGCGTCCAGAAGATCGCGTCGGCGTTGTCGTACCAGTTCCACGGGGTCAGCAGCAGCGAGCCGACCGCCGCGATCATGCCGCCCATCCGCCAGCTGATCTTCTGCGGGCTGACGTGGGAGAAGTCGAAGGCTGGCGAGATGAAGTTCGCGACGATGTTGATGCCGACCGTCGCCGTCACGAAGGTGACGCCGCCCAGGATGATCGCGAACGTGCTGTCGATCTTCTGCACCGTCAGGATCGGGTCGGTGATCAGCTTGCCGTACACCGGCACGGTGGCCGCCGCGGTGACGACCGTCAGCACCGAGAACATGATGAAGTTGACCGGCAGGCCCAGCAGGTTGCCCTTCTTCACCGACGCGAAGCTGCCGGCGTAGCGCGAGAAGTCGCCGAAGTTCAGCATCGGGCCGGAGAAGTAGGCGACGACCGCGGCCACCGCGCCGCACATCGTCCAGACGAGCGTCCAGCCGCCGAGGTGCGCGTCGGACAGGTTGAGGTCGATGTTCCAGTTCGCCTTGTCGAGCATGTAGAAGCACAGCGCAACCATCAGGACGTAGACGGCCGGGCCGGCGAAGTCGATGAAGCGGCGGATGGTCGACATGCCGCGCCAGAACAGCGTCGCCTGCAGCACCCACAGGATGGCGTAGCTGGCGTAACCCAACGTCGACAGGCCCAGGAAACCGTGCTTGCTGACCTCGGCCCACGGCCCGAGGCCGGGCCAGAGCTTGAGGAACACGATGTTCAGCGACTCCGCGGCCAGGAAGGTCTGCACGCCGTACCAGGCGACCGCGATGAGCCCGCGGATGATCGCCGGGATGTTCGCGCCCAGCACGCCGAACGAGGCGCGGCTGGTGACCGGGTAGGGCACGCCGGCCTGCTGGCTGGGCTTGGCGACGAGGTTGCAGAAGAACTGGACGATGACGATGCCGACGATCAGGCAGCCGAACACCTCCCAGCTGGTGAGCCCGAGGGCGAACAGGCTGCCGGCCGTGATGTAGCCGCCGACGCTGTGCACGTCGGACATCCAGAACGCGAAGATGTTGTAGGTGCCCCACGTCTGCTTCTTCAGAGGCGCGAGGTCCTCGTTGGTCAGCCGCGGGTCGTAGCTGTCGCGGATGCTGGCACCACCCGGGTCGGCGGCACCAGCGCCGGCCGGTTGGTGCGGCGCGGGGGCTTGCGGCGGCGCGGGCGA
>CAZZZE010000099.1:0-8512 GCA_964658365.1 uncultured Jatrophihabitantaceae bacterium | reverse complement strand
CGCAACGGCCCGGTCCGCAACGGGGTGATCGGCGCTCGCGCGACGACGTCGGGCCGACCAGCGTTCGGTGATGATCGCCCGCAGCACGCGCCGGCCGTCGGGCCAACTGCGCAGCTTGCTCTTGCCGTGTATCCGCCTCCGTTCGACGGTGGCGACCTCCTGCACCACCAGGCCCAGCGCGGCGGCCCGGCAATTCAGCAGCGCCTCGATCTCGAAGCCGTCGCCCCAGCGCAGTCGTCCGTCCGCGCGCGGCCCGAGCTCGTGGCCGGGCAGCTGGAGCCGAGGGACCACGTCCGCCCAGAACGCGTTGTAGCCGTGACACAGGTCGGTGTAGCGCACGCCGAACAGGACGTTCGCCAGTGCCGTCAGGACCCGGTTGCCGAGACTGCGGACGACTGTGATGTCGTCGCTGTGGGCCTGGCCGACGAAGCGGCTGCCCTTCGCATAGTCCGCGCCGTCCACCAACGCGCGGACCAGGCGCTCGATTTCTGCGGGGTCCGACGAGCCGTCTGCGTCGAAGGTCACGACCACGTCGCCCGTCGCTGCGGCGAAGCCGCACACAAGGGCGTTGCCTTTGCCGCGCCGGGTGCGCCGGACCACCTTGATGCCGGGCATCACCTTGCGGGCAATGGCGACGGAGTCGTCCACCGACCGGCCGTCGACCATGACGACCTCGTGCACCGGCGGTAACTCCCGCAGCACCCGAGGGAGGTTGGCCGCCTCGTTCAGCGTCGGCATGACCAGAGATACGCGCGGTTGCCGCGATCGACTGACAGTGGTCATCGGTGTTCCTCCCCCGAGGGTCAAGAAAGAGCAACATAATGCGGACGGTGGCCTTTCGGTAGCTCCCCGTCGGAGTTAATGCGGCGCGTCGTCGCAGCTACTGCCCTGTGCCGAAAGGGTCATCGCACGGACCGGCGGGCGCGGCGCTCACGCACGCTGGACCCTCCGCCGGACGGGAGGGCCGGTGGGGTCACGAGATAACGCCGGACGTGAGTTGGTACGTCGAATCCGAGCTTGCTCCACGTGGAGATGCCCTTCTGCGAGGCGACAGCAAACGCACTCTTGACGCCGCGGTCAAAGCCCCAGACCGACGCGTGCCGCCACATGATCGAGCCGAGGCCCTGACCGCGAGCGGACGGGTCGGTCGCGGTCCACTCGTGGCCCACGCAGTCGTGGGCGAGGAACGCCGACGTCGCAGCGTCGACAGTGCCGGTCTCGAGCGACCGGCTCAGCAGCACAAGCACATCGTCGGTGCGCAGGCTGTCGACCGTGAACAGCACCGACTCGACCAGGGCGCCGCTCGCGTCACCGAGGTCATAGTTGCGCGCGATAGTGTCGATGTACTCGCGCCGCTGCTCGTCGGTGTCGGCCACCTCGATGCGGTAGCCGTCCGGCGTCGGTCCGGGCGGATCGAGGACTTCACCTCGCACAACGCAGGGGCTGCCCTCGGCGGGCGGTCGCTGCCACGCGCCGCGCTGCGCGGCGACGGCGTCGACGTCGGCGTCCGCCCGCTCCTCCGTCCACAGGTAGTACTGGCGACCGAGCCGTCCAAAGAAGACATCGGCACGGGCGAGCAGCTCGTGGGCCCCGATTCGCGGCGACGTGCGGAACGCACCGTTGATGTGCGAGCCGGGATAGTCGTGCGCGCCGGCGAAGAAGACGTAGTCATCGGTCTCCTCGACCTGGCCGCCGTCGCTGTGCAACGCCAGGTGCCGGCAGTGCGCCGCCTGGTTGCGGATCCCGCGGGCGATCGCGGCGTCGTCGATCATCGGGCAAGGACCGCTTCCAGCTCCGTGACCAGGGTGGTCACCAGTGGCACGACGGCCGACGTCAGAAAGAAGTGGCCCCCGGCGAACGTGTGGTGGCTGGTGGGGCCGGACGTGAGCTCGCCCCACCGCTGCACCCCGGTCTTGGTCAGCTCGCGGTCGTCATCGCCGGAGAACGTGACGATCGGGCAGCGCAGTGGTTCGCCGGTGCTGTGGTAGGCGTCGAGCATGGCGAAGTCGCCGCGCAGCGCTGGCAGTACGAGCTCGAGCAGCTCGGCGTTCGCGAAGACCTCGTCCGGCGTACCGCCGAGATCGCGAAGTGCACGAACGAATGCCTCGTCGTCCAGCTCGGACAGCCGCGGCCGTTCGGACGCTACGTGCGGGGCATTGGCACCGCCCACTGCCAGCAGCGCAACGGCGTCGTCGCCCAGGCGCGCGGCGACCTCGTACGCGATATACGCCCCGAGGCTGTAGCCGAAGAGCACAATCGGTAGATCGGTGGACACCACTCCCGCCACCTCGTCGGCGACCTCGCGCAGGTCGGTACGGGCGGGCTCGGCGAAGCGGTTCTCGCGGGCGGGCAGTCGGACCACGTCGAAGGCAAGGTCGTCGGGCACCACGGTGCGCCACGCGGCGAAGGCCGCGGCTCCGGCGCCGGCGAACGGTACGGCCACGATGCGCGCCCGCGGCGCCACGCTCGGGCGGCGCCCGACCAGCCAGGGGGTCACCATGCGTTCAACGGCTTGCCCAGGGCGAGCTGCAGCAGGGTCTGCCGGAGCGGGAACGCCGCGTCCAACTGGGGCAGGTCGTGGCCCGGCCCGGAGACTATTGCCAAACCGACCTGCGTACCGCCACCGCACTGGGCGAAGGAGATCCGCGCGTCACCGGCCTGTCTCGTCGCGGCAGTGCCGCAGGCGTCGAGCCGACGCCACCACCCATCGACGGTCGCGGCCGACGGCAGGAAGCCTGCGGCGCCGGGCGCACAGTCCGAACCGCACGCCTGCGTCGTGCCGGCGATCGGCACGGTGGTGTCGGCGGTCCCGTGCACGGCAAGCATCGTCACCGGTCGCTGCGGTGCGCAGCGCGACGGCGAACCCGCGACGTCGGTGAGGAACCCGGGTGGCTCGAGCAGCCCCCCGGCGACCGCGACCGCACCGCGCAGCAGCTGGGGGTAGCGGCAGGCGAAGCTGTTGGTGAACAGGGCGCCGGCGCTGAAGCCGGCCACGACGACGTGCGCCGGGTCGGCCTCTCCGTCGGAGACGAAGGTGTGGATGAGCGCAGCGATGAACAGAAAATCGGCATTGCTGCGGGTGAACGTGTTGCAACACCCCGATCGCCAGCTGTGGTTTGCGCTGCCATCGGGATAGACCATCAACACCCCCGCTTGCCGGGCCATGTCACCGATCCGCAGGTCGGATCGCACCTGCGCTCCGTTGCCGCCCGCGCCGTGCAGGAAGAGCACCATCGCGCGGTGATGGGCGCCGGCCGACGGGCGCACCACGACCGCCGTGCGCCGGGTCCCGCCGACGGTCAACGAGATATTCTGCGCACCGGCGGGCAGGACGTTCGAGCCGCTGCGCGTCGTGGTCGGCAGCGGAACGGTGGCTGAGCCGGACGGGCCGATGGGGTGGCTGGTAGAGGTGCAGGCGGTGAGCGCCGCAAGGGCCAGGAAGGACACGATCGTCGCGACGATCCTGCTCACGGCGATCTCCGGATATTGCGCCCCTTCGGAGACGCGCTGAGCTCCTGGTCGCGCCGGCGTTCGACGTCGGCGCGCACCAGCGGGCGCAGTTGCGACATGCGTTGCTCGGGGTCGTCGACGACGCGGGCGACGAGGTCGACGAACGACGCCTGCCACGCGTCGACGGTGTTGCGGCGGAAGAGCACCGAGCTGTGCTCGAGATATCCGCGCACCGCGTCGGGCTGGTCGACTATCCCGAAGGCCAGCTCGAACCGCGACGCGCCGGTCTCGGTGACCATCCGGGTGACGGTCGTGCCGGTCAGTTGCGGTGGGGGCGGGGCGATCCCCTGCATGCGGAAATTCACCTGGAACAGCGGATTGCGGCCGGCGACCCGGACCGGGTTGATGAGTTCGACGAGCCGGTCGAACGGCATGTCCTGATGAGCGAGACTCTCGATGACCGTGCGGCGACAGCGTTGCAGCAGCTCGCGGAACGTCGGGTCACCGTGCAGCCGGACGCGGAAGATCACCGTGTTCACGAAGAAGCCGATCAATCGCTCGAGCTCGGGTTGCTGCCGGTTGGCAACTGGGCTGCCCAGCACGATGTCGTCCTGGTCGGTGAGGCTCGACAGGAACGCGCCGCCGGCGGCGATCATGGCCATGAAGAACGTCGCTCGCTCGATCCGAGCAAGCCTGCGCAGCGCGTCGCCCGAGCCGGGCGCGCCGTCCATGGCGATTCGGCTGCCCTCGTGCGCGACCGTGCCGGTGCGGGCGAAGTCGGTCGGCAGGTCCAGCACCAGCTCGGCGCCGTCGAGTTCGGCGCGCCAATAGTCGCCGTGGCGGGCGAATAGCCCGCGCTCCAATGCCTCGTTCTGCCAGCGGGCATAGTCGCCGTACTGCACCGGCAGCTCGGGCAGGATCGGCTCTCGACCCGCAATTCGGTCGTTGTAGGCCTGGGTCAGCTCGGCGAACAGGACGTCGCGTGACCACCCGTCGGTGGCGATGTGGTGCGTGGTCAGGATGAGGACGTGCTGGTGCTCGGCCAGCCGGTAGAGGTGCGCCCGGAGCAGCACGTCGGCACCGAGGTCGAACGGCTCGGACGCGTCGTCGCGCAAGTGCTGCGGCAGCGTCGTTTCGTCGGCGTCGGACTGTTGCCAGCGCACCCCGGTGTCGATCACGTGGGCGCGGGGCGCCCCGTCGATGTCGACCCCCACCGTGCGCAGCGCCTCATGCCGGTGGACGAGTTGATCGAGCGAGGCACGAAGAATTTCCGTGTCCAGCGTGCCGACGATCCGCATCGTCATGGTGGCGTTGTAGGTGGCGCGGCCGGGTGACATGCGGTCGAGCAACCACAGCCGGCGTTGGGCCAACGACAGCTCGGGCGGTGTGCCGGCAGGCCGTGCCGCGATCCGGGTCGCTGCCTGCGCGGATGCCCGCCGTTTCGCCAGTTCGGCGGCGAGCAACGCGCGCTTGTCCGGCGACAGCTGCTGAGCCGATTCAGCCATCGCCGGTGCCCAAGTCGGCAAGCAACGCCTCGGTGATGGGTTCGGCGATGCGGCGCACGGTCGTGTGCGTGAACATAGTCATCAGCGGCAGGTCGATGTTCATTGCCTGCAGCTGGCCCACGAAGCGCGACGCTGACAGCGAATCGCCACCGAGGTCGAAGAAGTCGTCGTCGGCCCCGATCGTGTCGACGCCCAGAAGCTGCGTCCACAGCTCGGCTACGAGCTCCTGCGCCGGCCCGTCGGGCGGGGTGACGACGCGAAGTGGCACCTCGAGGCTGACGGCGGGCAGCGCATGCTCGTCCAACTTGCCGTTGGGCAACAAGGGCAGCTCGGTCAGCGGTACGACAGTCGTGGGGACGAGATAAGCCGGCAGCTGCTCGCGCAGGTCGTGGCGGACGGCGGTCGCGTCCCAGGTCGTCACGTCGAGCGGGACCACGTACCCCACGAGCTCGCCGTGACGTACCGCAGCCGCTGCAGCAGCAACTCGGCGGTCGCGACGCAGGGCAGCAGTGACCTCGCCCAGTTCGATCCGGTAGCCACGCACTTTGGCCTGGTCGTCGTTGCGGCCTATGAAGCGCAGTGCGCCGTCGGGCCCGTGCCGGACGAGATCGCCGGTGCGGTACCAGCCGTCGACGAAGCGCGTCGCCGTGAGGTCCGGCCGGCCGAGGTAACCCGCGCTGACCTGGCGCCCCGCCAGCCACAGCTCGCCGGCCACTCCGAGGGGCACATCGCGCCCTTGACCGTCAACGATGCGTGTGGCGATGCCTGGCAGCGGGCGGCCGATCTCGGGCAACCGGCCGGCCGATATGCGCGACACGACGGAGTCGACCGTGACCTCGGTCGGGCCGTACATGTTCCAGACCACCATCGAGGCGCTGGCCAATCGAGCCCACAGATCGGCGTCGACGTCCTCGCCGCCGACCAGGATCGTGCGTAACGCGGCCGATTGCAGCAGTCCGCTTTCGATCAGGCGCCGCAGCTGGGTCGGGGTCGAGTCGAGAACCGAGATTCTATGGTGACCGACGTAGGAGACGAACGCGTCGGCGTCGAGGCGCACGTCGTCCGGGACCGGCAGCACGCAGGCGCCGAAGGCCAGCAGAAGCAACTGCTGCACCGACGCGTCGAAGCTGATCGCTGCGTTGACGCCGACACGCTCGACGGACGGGTCGGCGCCGGCGTAGACCGTATGGCGCAAGGCGTCGGCGAGGGCGGCCAGCGAGCGGTGTTGCACCAACGTGCCCTTCGGCGTGCCCGTCGAACCGGACGTGTAGATGACGTAGGCGAGATCGTCGTCGTCCAGCGCCTCGACTGCTGCCGCAGCGGAAGCGGTGAGGTCGTCGACGACGATCGCGCCCGGCCCGGCCACTGCCGCATTGACCGCGTCGGTGAGGACGGCGGTGGCGCCGCTGTCGGCCAGCATGAACTCACGACGGGGCGCCGGGTAGGACGGGTCGATCGGAACGAAGGCCGCACCCGCCCACCACACGCCGAGCACGGCGATCGGCCATTCGACGGAGTGTCCCAGGACGAGGGCCACCCGGTCTCCCCGAACGACGCCCCGGTCGCGCAGCCGGTCGGCCACCGTCGCGGCGCGCGATCGCAGCTCGGCATAGGTCAACGATCGTGAACCGACCTCGACGGCGGGCCGGTCACCGGGAATCGACATGATCAGGTCGGGCACCCGCGGCGGCGAGTCGCTGACTGGCGGCGTCGCGCCGGCGTTGCGCAGGGCGGCTGCTTCCGCGTCGCCGAACACGGGTAACTGTTCGAGCGGCCTGTCGTCGTGGGCGAACGCGGCCCGCAACAGCGTCAGCAGCCGTTCCACCAGCCAGCCGGCCACTCGGTCGTCGAGCAGGTCGCCGCGGTACTGGAGGACCACCTCGTTCCCGGAGAGCGCGAACGCCGTCTCGAAGCGAACGACTTGCCAGTCGATATCGACGGGTGCGACGTGGCCCGCGTCGCCGGAATGCGGTTCCTGCGCGTCGACCAGCACCTGGAACACCGGGTGGCGGGTCGGGTCACGTTCCACGTCGAGCTCGGCGACCAGGCGATGGAACGGGTACCGACCGTGCCGGTACGCATCGGTGCAGGCGGCAACGACATGTCGCAGATGCTCGCCGAAGGTCTCTGATTCGTCCACGTGCACCCGCAGCGGCACAGTGTTGATCAACGGGCCGATCATGGCTTCGCTGCCGGGGAAGGTGCGCGTCGCGAACGGCGTACCCAGCACCACGTCGTCGCCGGCCCCGTGCCGGCTCAACAGCGCTGACACTGCCGCACACAGCACCATGAAGGGCGTCGCCCGGTGCCGCGCGGCGTAGGCGAGCAGCTCGGCGTGCAGGTCGGGCTCGAGGGTCGTCCGGATGCGCCGGCCCACCTGCGCGCTCTCGACCGATCGTGCCTGCGTGAGCGGGAACGCGGACTCTGCCGGGGCGCCGGCGAGCGCGGCGTGCCAGTACGCCTGGTCGGCGGCGAGGTCGGCCGATTCGTGCTCCCACACCGCGTAATCGCCGTACTGCAGGGCCGGTGGCGACCCTTCCCCCGTCAATGCGCCGACGACGTGGTCGATGGACCAGCCGTCGAGGGCGATGTGGTGCGCGCACAGCAGCAGGAACGTGCGCTCGTCGGCGGCACGCAGGAGGTGAGCGCGCAGCACCGGCCCGTGTTCGAGGTCGAAGGGGCGGGCCGCCAGCTCGCGCGCGGCAGCGCGCGCGTCGTCGACGTCGAGCACGTCGATCTCGACGTCGCAGGCCGGCTGGACGACCTGGAGCAGGAGATCGTCGAGCTGCCGGTAGGTCGTGCGCAGCACCTCGTGCTGCTCGGACAGCGTGCGCAGTGCTCGGCGCAGTGACTCGGGGTCGAGTGGGCCGCGCAGCTCGCGCAGGATCGGAACGTGATAGCCGGGATCGCTCGGCGCCATCCGGTGCAGCAGCCACATGCGCTGCTGCGTCGATGACATCGGGAATACGAGCAGGTCGCCGGTGGACGTCGACTTGCCGGCCAGCGCATCGAGCACCGTCTCGCGCTCGTCGAGTTCGGCCGCGGTCAGCGCCCGTCCGGCGCGGGCGACCACGGTCGGCGCCGAGAACGGGGTGGACGGCACATCGTCGGCCAGTGCGGCCGCCAGCCCGCCGAGCGTGGGGTGCTCGAAGATCGCACGTAGCTCGACCTGGCGATTCAGCGCGCCGGCCAACCGGGCGGCGAGCCGGGTGGCGAGCAGGCTGTGCCCGCCGCTGGCGAAGAAGTCCTCGTCGACCGTCGGACTGTCGACATCCAGCAGCTCGCACCAGACCGCGGCCACGGCCAGCTCGGCCGGCGTGGTCGGGACCCGACCGGCCGAAGCGGTACGCCGCGGCGCGGGCAGCGCGCCCTGGTCGGTCTTGCCGTTGGCGGTGCGGGGGATCGCGTCGAGCTCGACCGTCACCGACGGCAGCATGTACGCGGGCAGCACCGACCGGAGCCGGTCGAGTAGCTCTGGGCAGGCGCCAACGTGGTAGGCGACCAGCGCCTCGTCGCGCACCACGACGACCGCCTCGCGCACGCCTGGCAACGACTGC
>CAZZZE010000098.1:0-8546 GCA_964658365.1 uncultured Jatrophihabitantaceae bacterium | reverse complement strand
CAGCGTGCCGTCGGCGTCGGTAACGACGGCCCCCCGCGCGCCGAGCGTCGTGATCACCGCGCCCGCCACGCGAGCGAGCAGCGCTCCGTGCGCGGCAGCGATGGGCGCCGAGCCGGCGACCACGACCTGCTCGTGCTCGTTCACGACCAGCACGTCGCAGTGCGCGACGACCGCGTCGGGCAGCGCCGCAGCCGGCGCCGCGTTCAGCACGAAGCGGCCCGTCGTGGCGTGCGCCACGGCCTGCACGACCGCGATCGGGATCTCCAGCTGCGCGAGCACGACGTCGGCCGTCGCGAGCGCGGCGCGCGTGGGCTCGTCGGGCCAATCGGCGGGCCACGAACCGTTCGCGGCGGCCACCACGACGATCGTGTTGTCCCCCTCGGCAACGGTGATCCACGCTGTGCCCGTCGGCTCGTCGTCGGCGACCGTCCAGCCCGCGATGTCGACGCCGGCCCCGGCCAGGGCCGCACGTGCCAGCCCGGCGCCGTCGTCGGCGCCGACGCGTGCGAGCATCGCGACGTCGGCACCCGCCCGGGCCGCCGCGACCGCCTGGTTGCTGCCCTTGCCGCCGACCGCTGTGCGCACCGAACGGCCGGGCACGGTCTCACCGGGACGCGGGAACGTGTCGGTCTCCACGACGTGATCGACGTTCACCGAGCCCACGACGAGCACCCGTCCCATGCGGCGAGGTTAGTCGCGCGGGCCGTGACCCAACGGCCCGTTACGGGTAGATCGCACCAGCCGCGACGAGGCGGCGCGGTCCGAGGGAGAACACGATGGGTCTGACCGTGGCCGTCACCGGGCCTACCGGCGAGATCGGCATGTCGGCCGTCGCGGCGCTCGAGAAGCACCCCGGCGTCGAGCGGATCGTCGGGATGGCCCGCCGCCCGTTCGACCCGGCCGAGCACGGCTGGACGCGCACCGAGTACCGCCAGGGCGACATCCTCGACCGCGCGTCGGTCGACGACCTGGTGGCCGACGCCGACGTCGTCGTCCACCTCGCCTACCTGATCCTCGGCTCGCGGGCAGAGAGCCGCCGCGTCAACCTCATCGGCACTCGCAACGTCTTCGAGGCCACCGTCGCCGCCGAGCGGGCGAGCCGGCTGGTCTATACCTCCAGCGTCGCCGCGTACGGCTACCACACCGACAATCCGGTCCCGCTGACCGAGGACGTGCCGACTCGGGGCTCGGCCGAGCACTATTACTCGGCGCAGAAGGCCGAATGCGAGCAGGTGCTGCACGAGGTCACCGACGGCTCGGAGGTCGAGGTGTACGTCCTGCGGCCGTGCATCGTGGCCGGCCCCAAGGCGCCGGCGCTGGCCGACAACATGCCCTGGCGCTCGCTGCGTGAGTCGCTGCCGCGGCCGCTGAGCGCTGCGGTGGGCGTGCTGCAGGGCGTCCTGCCGCTGGCCCCCGACCCCGGCGTGCCGCTGCAGCTCGTGCACCACGACGACGTCGCGTCGGCCATCGCGCTCGCTGCGCTCGGCGCCGGCGTGCCCGGCGCCTACAACCTGGCAGGCGAGGGTGAGATCACGCTTGGCGACGTCGCCCGGGCGACCGGGACGAGGTCGGTGCGCATCCCGCAGGCGACGGTGCGTGCTGCGTCGGCGGCGATCGCCCGGCTACCTCTCGTGCCGGCGATGGCCGAATGGGTGCACATCGGGCGCACGTCGGTGGTCATGGACACGTTCCGGGCGCGGTCGTTGCTGGGCTGGGAGCCGCAGTACACGTCGCAGCAGACGCTGCGCGAGCTCGCCCGCTCGCTGTGAAGGTGGGCCGAGCGGCGTGCGCCGCGATCAGGACGACGACGAGCAGCGCACCGAGCCAGCCCTGCGAGACGGCGACGGCGGCCCACGCGACGTAGCACAGCAGGAGGGTGCGGCGCGCGATGCCCAGGCGGGTGGTGGCGAGCGGCGCCAGGACGACGGCCATCGCGCTGAGCACCTCGATCGGCAGCCAGTAGTAGTCGAACCGACGCGGATCGGACGCCACCCGCAGTGCGGTGGCGACCATGGGCGCCAGCACGAGCGCGAGATCCGGGCGGCGGCGCAGCCACAGCGCCACGCCGGCGGTGCCACCGGCGACGACGACGGCCTGCACGAGACGCTGCGGCCAGCCGAACGATGCGCCGACCGGCATCAGCAGCGAGACCAGCGAATGCGGTTCGACTTGCCACCGGAAGTCCAGCAGGTGGAAGTGGCCGGTCAGCGCGAACGGTAGGTACAGCGCGGGCCCGACCATACCGGCGACCGCGGCGACGATCACCGCGCCGCGCAGCCTGGTCACCGCGAGCACGGCAGGCGCGCCCAGCAGCGCCCAGGGCGCGATGCCCATGCTCGCCCCGAACAGCGCACCGGCGAGCACGTGCCGGCCCCGGCGGGCGAAGACCATGCCGGCGAACCACAGCCCCGCCGTCAGCACCTCGGCCGGATGCCCGGACCACAGGCTGCCCTGGGCCAGCCACAGGATGACGACGGCGGCCGCCAGCAGCTCGCGCTGCGCGAGTTGCGCCTCGTCGGCTGCGTCCGGGTGCACCGCGGCGCACCAGCGCATCACGAGGTAGACCAGACCGCCGTTGACCACTGCGACGACTGGGAGCCACACGTTCCCGCTGGGCGCGACGAGACGCACGAGCACGTTGACCAGCAGCTGCAGCGGTCCGCCCTGATCGGACCGGTCGGCGTAGACCGCGGACGGATGACCGTGCAGCAGGGCGCTGCCCCACCCCGCGAAGGCGGACAGGTCCGCAGGGGCCGGGTTGACGGCCAGCGCCGTGACGGCGCCGAGCGCGACCGCCAGCCCCCGCCGGCTGCGCATCAGGCTGATGACGACGGGCCGGCGCGCATGGAGAACGGACGAGCTCACGAGACCACCATCGGCGTGCGGCGGCGCCAGTTGAGCACGACGGGTGTGTCAACCCCGGTCGTTCACCCACTGCTCGATCAGGAAACGCGAGATGGAGAACTGCGGCGGGATCCCCCGCAACCGGGCGCCCTCGTCAGTGGGAGCCGGGTGGCCGTCGGTCCGGTCCGCGGCGCGGCGGATCTCGTCGCGGCTGAACCAGCCGGCGTCGGCCATCTCGACCGGGTCGAGGTTCAGCGCCGGATCGCCGTCGAGCCGGGCGGTGAAGCCCAGCATCAGCGACGCCGGGAACGGCCAGGGCTGGCTGGCGACGTAGCGCACGTCGCGGACGACGACGCCGACCTCCTCGAACACCTCGCGCGCCACTGCTCCCTCGAGCGTCTCCCCCGGTTCGACGAAACCGGCCAGCGTCGAGAACCGCCCCTCGGGCCAGTTCGGCCCGCGGCCCAGCAGGGCGAGGTCGGCGCCGTCGTGCACCAGCATGATCACGGCCGGGTCGGTGCGCGGGAAGTGCGTGCTGCGATCGCGCGGGCAGGTGCGCGTCCACCCGGCCTGGGTCTCTTCGGTGGCCGCGCCGCAGCGCGGGCAGTGCGTGTGCGTCTGGTGCCACTGCTCGAGCCCGATCGCGGTGGCGAGCAGGCCGGCGTGCAGGTCGCCCACCGACGAGCCGACGTCGCGCAGGGTCGACCAGTTCTCGCCGTCGGGCTCGGCGGTGACCGCGAAGTGTGGGACGTCGTCGAGGACGCCGAGCAGCCGCCGCGGCCCGCTCGGCGCGTCGGCGGCCGGGCGGAACAGCACGCGACCGTCGGCGTCGACCGGGGTGGCCGAGTTCGCGCTGACGAGCAGCACCTGCGCGCGGGTCCAGGCGTCAGCCAGCCAGGCGTCGTCGCTGCGGTGCAGGCCGGCGCGGTCCCACGTCGCGCGTGACAGCGGCGGACCGCCCGGGACGACGCCGCCCGGACCGACCTCGGTCACTCGTCAGCCTGCGACTCAACCGGTCCGAGCACCGAGAGCGGCCCGCTGATCGTGGCCGCGTCGCCCACGAGGACCGACGTGAAGCCCGACGGCGCGAGGTAGGTCGCCGCGGCGGCCGAGACGTCCTCGATCGTCGTCTTGAGCAAACGAGCCGGGTGCTCCTTGACCCAGTCCAGGCCGAGCCCGAACGCCGACAGCCCGGACAGCGTCGACGCGAGCCCCGCCTGGGTGGCCGTGGACATGGCCAGGTTGCCGATGGCGTACTGGCGCACCGACTCGAGTTCCTCGACGGTGACCGGCAGCGACGCGACCTTGCCCAGCTCGTAGGCGGTCTCGAGCATGGCCGGGCCGGTGACCTCGGTGGCGACCTCGACCTCGAGGCTGAGCGTCGAACCGAGCACGTGGTGCTCGAGGCGGCTGTGCGGGCCGTAGGTGTAGCCCTTGTCCTCGCGGATGTTCTCGGTCCAGCGCGAGGAGAAGTAGCCGCCGAAGATCAGGTTCGCCAGCTGCAGCGCCGGGTACCCGGGGTCGGTGCGGGTCAGGGCCATCCGGCCCATCCGCACCGAGGTCTGCACCGACCCCGGCCGGTCGATCAGCAGCGTCGGGCCGCCGGGCGGGGTGGGCAGGGCCGGGACACGCGGTTTGGTCTGGGTGCCGGTCCAGCCGGCGAAGGCGTCCTGCGCGAAGGCGATCATTCGTGCGGGCGCGACGTCGCCAACGAGCACGAGCATGCCGCCGCCGGGGCGCACCATCGCCTTGTGCAGCGCCCGGACCTGTGCGGGCGTGACCGCCGCGACGTCCTCCGGCGTGGGCAGGTCGAGGGCGTACGGGTGCGCGCCCCACATCCGGTGGGCCAGCGCCTCGCCGGCGACCACACCGGCACGCGCCCGGGCGATGCCCAGCTTCTCGAGCAGCCGATCGCGCTCGGTGGCGAGCTCCGCCCTGGCGTACGTCGGCTCGGTGAGCACGGACGCCACGAGTTCCAGCAGCGGTTTGAGGCTGGTGGCCAGCGCGTTGCCGCTGACGACGAGCCGGTCGGCGTCGACCGACACCCCGAGGTCGGCGCCGAGCGCCTGCACGGCCGCCGCGAGCCCAGCGCGGTCGAGGTTGCCGGCGCCGGTGAGCAGCGCCTCGGACAGCAGGCTGGCCTGCGCGGGGTGCGCGGCCCTGGCCGACAGGAACGGCAGCCGCAGGCGCACCTCGACGATCGGGACGCCCGGCTTGCGCACCGCGGCGACGCGCAGGCCGTTGTCGAGCACGGCCTCGCTGACCCGCAGCGACTTGGCGGTGCGCGGCGCGGTGAGGGCAGGGACGGGCAGGACCGCGGTCATCGGGCACCTCCGGCGACGAGTTCGAGCACGGCTCGGCGGTCGGGGGTCAGCGTGCTCGCCGCCTTGCGCACGTCGTCGACGGTGATGGCCGAGATCCGGCCGGGCAGGTCGGCGACGAGTTCGGCCCGTCCGTGGATGAGCTCGAACTTTGCGAACTCGAGTGCCCGGCTGATCACGGCGTCCATGTCGCGCAGGATCGTGCTGACCAGCCGGGTGCGCACGCGGTCGAGTTCGCCGGGCTCGAGGCCCTCGGTGACGATGCGCTCGAGTTCCTCGTCGACGGCCCGCAGGATGCCCTCGAGCGCTTTCGCGTCCGGATAGTGCGCGGTGATGGTCAGCGCGGTGGGGTCACGCTCGTCGAACGGGTCGCCGAACTCGCCGAGGTAGGCGGCCACGTCGGTGACCAGGTGGTCGCGCTGCACGAGGCGGCGCTGCAGGCGCGAGGCGTCGCCGTCGGTGAGCACCTCGGTGAGCAGCAGCAGCGCGAGCAGCGCGTCGAGCTCGCTGACCGGGTCGGCCACCCGGTAGCCGATCGCGACGGCCGGTATGGGTGCGTGCGCGTCGTCGATGGTGTCGCGGCGCTCGGCGGTCAGGGCCGGTTCGGCGAAGCTGGGCCGCTTGGGCGCCTTGCGCGTGCGGATCCCGCCGAAGTGCTTCTCGACGAGGGCGAGCGTCTCGTCGGCGTCGAGGTCGCCGGCCACGGCCAGCACCGCGTTGGCCGGCGCGTAGTAGGTGTCGAAGAAGTCCTTCGCATCGGCGGTGGTGGCGCTCTCGAGGTCGGTGAACCCGCCGTAACCGTTGTGCGAGTTGGCGAAGGTGTCGAACAGGACGGCGGGCAGCGAGATCCACGGGAACCCGCCGTACGGGCGGTTCATGACGTTGACCCGGATCTCGTTCTTGACGACCTCGAGCTGGTTGGCCAGGTTTTCCTCGGTGATCCGCGGGCTGAGCATGCGGTCGGCCTCGAGGAACAACCCGCGTTCGAGGGCGTTGGACGGCAGCGCCTCGAAGTAGTTCGTGTAGTCGAAGTGCGTGCTGCCGTTGAACGTGCCGCCGCTGGACTGCACGTAACGGAAGTGCTCGAGCTTCTCCAGGTTCGCCGAGCCCTGGAACATCAGGTGTTCGAACAGGTGCGCGAAGCCGGTGCGGCCCTCGGGCTCGGAGCGGATGCCGACGTCGTAGAGCACGGCCACGCCGACGACCGGCGCGGAGCGGTCCGGAGCGACGACGACCCGCAGGCCGTTGCCGAGCGTGTGGTGGACGAGGTCGAAGGTCGGGCTCGGCAGTTTCGGTGATCGCGGCACGCCGTCCACCTTACGGAGACTCAGCCGCTGGTCCGCAACGCCGTTGCGCCTACCTCCGCGAAGCCCGACCAGAGGTGCGCGGCGGCCTCCGCGCCCTTGTAGAGCAGGGGCACCGACACCTTCTCGTTCGGCGCGTGGATCTGGTCGTCGGGCAGCATGAAGCCGAGGAAGACGAGCGGGACGCCGGTGGCCTGCTGCAGCGCCGCCTCCGGGCCGCTGCCTCCCTCGCGGGTGGGCAGCACCTGCGCGCCGTCGAAGGCGGCGCTGATCGCGTCGGTGAGCGCGCGGTAGGCCGGCGTGCCCAGCGGGACGAGACACGGCTTGACACCGTCGCCCTCCCACTCGACGTGCGCGACGATCCCCTCGGGCGTGTGCGCGCTCACCAGGCTCTCGACACCGGCGATGATCTTGGCCGGGTCCTGGTTCGCGACGAGGCGGAAACTGAGCTTGGCGAACGCATCGCTCGGGATGATCGTCTTCGTGCCGGCCCCCTGGTAGCCGCCGCCGATGCCGTTGACCTCGGCGGTGGGGCGGGCGCCGAGCCGCTCGAGGGTGCTGAAACCCGGCTCGCCGAAGGTCGCCCGCGACTGCGCCACCTTGAGGAACTCAGTGTCGTCGTGCGGCACCCTGGCGAACAGCTCGCGCTCGTCGTCAGCGAGCTCGACGACGTCGTCGTAGAAGCCGGGCACCTGGACGCGGCCGTGGTCGTGCAGGGCGGCGACGAGGTGCGCGATGGCGGTGGCCGGGTTCGGGACGGCGCCGCCGAAGACGCCGGAGTGCAGGTCCAGGTCGGGGCCGTGGAAGGTGACGGTGGCCGACACCATGCCGCGCATGCCGGTGACGGTGCTGGGTACGTCGGGCGCCACGATGCCGGTGTCGGTGACGACCACGACGTCGCAGGCGAGCCTGTCGCGGTGCCGGCGCAGCAGTTCCTCGAAGTGCGGCGAGCCGGATTCCTCCTCGCCCTCGATGAGCAGCTTGAGATGGACGGCCGGACTGGTGCGGCCGGTGGCGGCGAGGTGCGCCTGCACCCCGAGCAGGTGGAACAGCAGCTGGCCCTTGTCGTCCGACGCGCCGCGGGCGCGCAGCACATCGCCGTCGAGCGTCGGGTCGAAGGGGTCGGTGTGCCACAGCTCCAGCGGATCGACGGGCTGGACGTCGTGGTGTCCGTAGACGAGGACGGTCGGGGCGTCGGGGTCGTCGCTGCGCCATTCGGCGTAGACGGCCGGCAGCCACGGGCCGTCGTCGACGATCTCGGCGGTCGGGAATCCGGTGCGCCGCGCGGCGTCGACGAACCACTCGGCGCTGCGCCTAACGTCGGCGTGGTGGTCGGGCTGGGCGCTGATGCTCGGGATGCGCAGCCACGCGTCGAGGTCGTCGAGCAGGTCCTGCTTGTGGTCGCTGATGTAGTCGCGCTCGGCGGTCGTCACCGAACCGACGATAGCCTCCACGGCATGGCGTCGGACGAGCCCGTGGTGATCATCGGCGCCGGGTTGATGGGGGCCGCGGCGGCGCGCTCGATCGCGCGGCGGGGACGCCGTGTCGTGGTGCTCGAGCAGTTCGCAGCCGGGCACCGCAACGGGTCGTCGCACGGCTCGGCGCGCATCGTGCGCCGCGCCTACCGCGACGCGCTGTACACCTCGCTGACCGGGCGGGCCTTCGAGCTGTGGGACGCGGTGCCGTCGTCCGCTCCGCTGCTGCGCATGCTGGGGGCGCTGGACTTCGGGCCCGACCGCGACGTGCCGGGCATCGCGGCGCACCTCGCCGCAGCCGGGGTCGCGCACGAGGTGCTGCCCGCCGCCGAGGCGGCGCGGCGCTGGCCGGGCATGGTCTTCGAGGGCGACGTCCTGTTCCACCCGCAGGCGGGCACGGTGGACGCTGATGCGGCCGTCGCCGCACTGCTGGCCGACGCGGCCCGGCACGGCGCGCAGGTTCGGTTCGGGTGTACCGCTCGTGCTCTGCCCCGTGAGCGGGGGCAGCCGCGGGTCGAGCTGTCCGACGGCTCGCAGCTGCGGGCGTCGTCGGTCGTGGTGGCCGCGGGCGGCTGGGCGTCCGCGCTGCTGGCCGGCGTGGT
>CAZZZE010000097.1:0-8563 GCA_964658365.1 uncultured Jatrophihabitantaceae bacterium | reverse complement strand
CGTCGTGGGTCTGGTGGGGTGCGCCGCGTCGACGTACGGCGGCGTGCCGGCCCGAGCCGCGCTCGCCGCCCGGTTCGGCAGCGATCTGCCGGGCGCCCTGAGCGAGGACGCCCTCGCGCTGGGACTGGCCTTCGCCGCCGCGCGCCTGCCCTGACCGGTGCCGGCCCCCGCGGCCGTGGCCGCACTGCTGGTGCTCGTCTCGACCTCCAGCCCGACGGTGCGCTACCGCTTCGCGGACCCGCGCATCGACGAGGCCAGCGGCATCGCGGTGGGCGTCCGGTCGCCGGGCGTCGACTACGTGCAGAACGACAGCGGCGACTCCGCCCGGTTCTTCGCGGTGAACGCGACCACCGGCCGCACGGCGGCGGTTGTCACGGTGCCCGGCGCGACGAACGTCGACTGGGAGGACCTCGCTGTGGCGCCGGACGCCGCCGGGCGATCGTCGGTGTGGCTGGCCGACATCGGCGACAACGACGGGGTGCGCTCCGAGGTCCGCGTCTATCGCGTCGACGAACCGCGCATCGCGGCCGGCGCGCGCGAGCGCAGCATGCACACCCACCGGCCGGACGTCTGGCGGCTGCGCTACCCCGGTAGGGCCGTGGACGCCGAGTCGCTCGCGGTGACGCCGACCGGCACCGCCTACCTGATCACGAAGTCGCTGACCGGCGCGGTGGTCTACCGCCTGCCACCCAGACCCGACGCCGGCCGGGTGCAGACCCTCGTGCGCGTCGGCACGATCGCCACGTACGCCACCGGTGCCGCGCTCTCGCGCGACGGGTCGACCCTGGCCGTGCGCACCTACACCGACGCCTACGTCTGGTCCGTCCGCGGCAACGACGTCGCCGCCGCGCTGCGCCAGGCACCGACCCGGGTGGCGCTACCTGCCCAGCCGCAGGGCGAGGGCATCGCGATCGACGACGACCGGCTGCTCGTGGACTCCGAGGGCGTGCACACCGCAGTCTACTCGGTGCCGCTGCCCACTGTGCCCCGGAACCGCGCGTCGTCCAGCATGCCGCGACCGACGGAGTCTGCGCCCGCCCTCGCGACGGCGCCCGACACCGGTTCGGGTCGCGGCTGGTTGCTCGCCGGCGCGCTCTGCGGCGCGCTGGCCGTCGCGGTAGCGGCCGCCTGGCGGTGGCGACGGGCAAGATGACCCCATGCCGCAGGCGCTGGATCACCCCGTCGAACTGTCGCTGTGGATCGCGCTCGGCCTGGTGGTGCTGGCGGTGGTCGCTGCGCTCGTCGGGCGGTGGCTGTTCAAGCGCGGGTTGAGCGAACCCTTCATCGTGCGCCTGATCAACCGCGGGTCCGACCGCATCATCGAGACCGTGAAGCGCCCGATCACCATCGCCGTCCTCGACGAGGTCGCGAGCGTGCTGCAGACCGGGAACTACACCCGCAACATCGCCTCCGCGTTGGAGGAGAACCGTGCGGAGCTGATGGAGATGGTCGCCGAGAAGATCAAGGACGACCCGACGGCCGGCGCCATCAACCTGGTGCCGTTCCATGACCGGATCATCGCCCAGGCCAGCGAGATGACCCTGCGGGTGATCCTCGAGGTGCTGGCCGACCCGCGCACCGACGAACTCGTGTCCGACCTGCTGCGCGACAACGTGACCCAGATCCGCAATGCCGTGCGCGAGCAGGGCTGACGCCAGCGAGCGTTGGCCGGGTCGGATCCGCACGTCGCGACGCGCGGCCGAGCTAGGTGGTGCGGCCGCCGGCCCCGCCGACCGACGACGGGGGGTAGCGGATGACCCGCTCGTCGGCGGCGACCGGCTTGCCCTTGCCGTCGCGGTTCGACGTCGTGATCCACAGTGCGCCGTCCGCGGCGGGCACGACGTTCAGCAGCCGGCCGTAGCGGTTGGTCAGCACCGCCGAGTACTGCCCGACCTGCGGTGTCGCGCTGTCGACCAACCCACCCGAGACGAGCGTCTTGCCGTCCAGCGAGGTCAGCCAGAGCCGACCCGACTGCACGGCACACCCGCCGGGTCCGGCGTCGGCCGCGGGCAGCGTCGACACCGCTTTCCCGCCGGTCGCGGTGACCAGCTTGACGACCGGCGCGGCCGAGCCCGACTGCTCGACCTCGAAGACGTTGCTGCTCGCCGTCGAGGCGCACAGACCGGCGCTGGAGCCGACACCGCCGGCCAGCACGGGGGAGCCGCGCGACGGGTTGCCGGGCGCGGGCTCGCCGATGTCGGAGATGCGCAGGACCTTGCCGGCCAGGCTGGACGTCTTCGCGGCGAGGGCGGGGCGGCCCGCGTCGCCGGTGGCGATGTAGAGATCACCGTCGGCGCCGAACGTGATGCGTCCGCTGTTGCCGCTGCTGCCGCGGGGGATGCCGCTGAGCACCGGCGTCACCGCGCCTGTGAGGGTGAAGTCGACGACGCGGTTGTCGGTGCCGGTCGTGATGTAGGCGTAGATCAGGTTGTCCTCGGCGTAGTCGGGCGAGACCGCGAGGTCCAGCAGGCCGCCGCCGCCCACGGTCGACAGTCCGGTGAGCGTCCGCACCGTCGGCACCGGCTTGCCGGCCTGCGGCTGCACCCGCACGATGCGCCCGGTTGTGCGCTCGCCGACCAGCGCCGAGCCGTCGGGCAGCAGGGCGATACCGACCGGCGTCGTGAGCCTGGTCGCCACCACGAGCGGGTCCTGGGTGGACGGCGCCGACGACGCGCCCGAAGAGGACGACGACGACCCGCCGCCCCCCGACGAGCCGCTGCTGAGCGACGGCGTGGGAATGATCGGATCGATGTGCACGCCCCCCTGGCCCTCGACGTCCGTGCCGTCCGGGCTGGCCGAAAATCTCGTCTCCGGCGATCCTGACGAGCAGGCCGTCACGAGAACCGCCACTGCCGCGACGACGAGGCAGGAGGTGCGGCGCATGACCCTCAGTCTGCCTCGCCTGCCTGTGGGCGATCCGCCGCTCCCTAGGCTGGCGGCGTGATCACCGTGAGCGTGCCGACCGACGATGCCCGCGACCGCCTGGGTGAGCTGCCCGACGGCGTCCGGGTGCTCGTGTGGGACGGCCACGACGCGCGGCCCGACGGCGCCGAGGACATCGAATTCTTCGTCGGCCGCTACACCGGGCCGCCGCCGCACGACGTGCTGGGCAAGCTGTCGAAGCTCCGGGTCGTCCAGCTCACCTCCGCCGGCGTCGAGCCGTGGCTGCCCGTGGTGCCCGACGGCGTGCTGCTGTGCAACGGCCGCGGTGTCCACGGCGCGTCGACGGCCGAGCTCGCCGTCGCGGGCATGCTCGCTCTGCTGCGCCGGCTGCCGACCTTCGTGGACGCGCATCGTCGCCACGCCTGGGAGCACGCCTACACCGAGAGCCTCGACGGCCTGCGGGTGCTGGTCGTCGGCGCGGGCGACATCGGGGCCCGCATCGCCGCCGCGACCCGCGTGTTCGGCGCCGAGACGACGACCGTCGCGCGCACCGCCCGCGACGGCGTGCACGCCCTGTCCGAGCTGCCCGCCCTGCTGCCCGAGCACCAGGTCGTCGCGATCGCCGTCCCGCAGACTACCGCGACCACACGCCTCGTCGACGCGCCGTTCCTGGCCGCCATGCCCGATCACGCGATCCTGGTCAACATCGCCCGCGGCGGCATCGTCGACACCGACGCCCTGCTGGCCGAGCTGCAGGCCGGGCGGCTGCGCGCGTTCCTCGACGTCACCGACCCCGAGCCGCTGCCGGGCGACCACCCGCTCTGGGACGCCCCCGGGCTGCTGCTGACCCCGCACGTCGGCGGTGGCACCACCGGCTCGGACGAGCGCGCCTACCGGCTCGTCACCCGCCAGATCGCGCGTTACGCGACCGGCGAGGAGCTCGACAACCAGGTCACCCACGGCTACTGATCAGCGCCGTCGGCCCCGCTCCGGCGGCGCCTTCGGAACGGGGTCGGCCAGCTCGGGCAGGTGACCGCCGCTGGCGCGCGCGAACTCCGAGAGCATCGACACCCGTACGCACGGCAGCCGAACGGACCCGTCGCGCAGCACCGCATACACGGCGCGGCCGGTGACCGAGAGCCCGCGAACGTCCGCCCAGGGCATCACCCGCGTTCCGAACGGCGCCCGCACCAGCATGCCGGCCGCATTGACGACGGTGCCCGTGCGCCAGACGAACAGCGTCACCACGGCCGGGACGATCAGCACCACCAGCCCGTAGCCGACATGGACGCCGGCGCCGTTGCTGCCGCCGGCGGCGAACGCCACCGGGATCGCGCCGACCCAGAGGAAGAGCACCGGCACCCACGTCAGCGCGGGAAGCCGGAACACGCGGACCTCGGAAGCTACGCCGGACACGGCGAACACGGAATGAGTGCGGACACGTCGAAACGGTACCCGTAAGGTTTCCAGACGTGAGCAGCGAGCAGCCCCCGCCCCAGCAGCACCGCAAGCCGCACAGCTCGATCGTCACCGACGGCCTCGAACGCGCGGCCGCCCGCGGCATGCTGCGCGCCGTCGGCATGGGCGACGACGACTGGCGCAAGCCGCAGATCGGCGTTGCGTCGTCGTGGAACGAGATCACGCCGTGCAACCTCTCGCTCGACCGCCTGGCCAAGGCGGCCAAGGAGGGCGTGCGCGCGGCCGACGGTTTCCCGCTCGAGTTCGGCACCATCTCCGTCTCCGACGGCATCTCGATGGGGCACTCGGGCATGCACTACTCGCTGGTGTCGCGCGAGGTCATCGCCGACTCGGTCGAGACGGTGTTCCGCGCCGAGCAGCTCGACGGCGGTGTGTTGCTGGCCGGCTGCGACAAGTCGCTGCCCGGCATGATGATGGCCGCCGCCCGCCTCGACGTCGCCGCGGTCTTCCTCTACGCCGGCTCGACGCTGCCCGGGCGTTATCAGGACCGCAACGTCACCATCATCGACGCCTTCGAGGCCGTCGGCGCCTGCCTGGCCGGGCACATGACCCGTGACGAGGTCACCGCGATCGAGAAGGCGATCTGCCCCGGCGAGGGCGCCTGCGGCGGCATGTACACCGCCAACACGATGGCCAGCGCCGCCGAGGCCCTGGGCCTGTCGCTGCCCGGCAGCGCTGCACCGCCGGCGCCCGACAAGCGCCGCGACGCCTTCGCCGTGCGCTCCGGTGAGGCCGCGGTCGCGCTCGTCGACGCCGGCATCACGGCCCGCACCATCCTCACTAAGGCGGCCTTCGAGAACGCGATCACCCTGATCATGGCGCTGGGCGGCTCGACGAACGCCGTCCTGCACCTGATGGCCATCGCCCACGAGGCGCACGTCGACCTCGCCCTCGACGACTTCAACCGCATCGGCGACAAGGTGCCGCACCTGGCCGACGTGAAACCCTTCGGCTCCTACGTCATGACCGACGTCGACGGTATCGGCGGCGTCCCGGTCGTCATGAAGGCCCTGCTCGACGCCGGCCTGATGGACGGCGACTGCCTGACCGTCACCGGCAAGACCCTGGCCGAGAACCTGGCCGAGATCGATCCGCCCGACCCCGACGGCAAGATCATCCGGTCGATGAGCTCGCCGATCCACCGCACTGGCGGCCTGACCATCCTGCGCGGCTCGCTCGCCCCGGAGGGCGCGGTCGTCAAGAGCGCCGGCTTCGACGCTGACGTCTTCGAGGGCACCGCCCGCGTGTTCGACCGCGAGCAGGCAGCCATGGACGCGCTCTCCGCCGGCGAACTGACCTACGGCGACGTCGTGGTCATCCGCTGGGAGGGCCCCAAGGGCGGCCCCGGGATGCGCGAGATGCTGGCGATCACCGGCGCCATCAAGGGCGCCGGTCTGGGCAAGGACGTCCTGCTGCTCACCGATGGTCGCTTCTCCGGCGGGACCACCGGCCTGTGCATCGGGCACATCGCGCCCGAGGCCGCGCACGGCGGCCCGATCGCGCTGGTCCAGGACGGCGACCGCATCCGGCTGGACATGACAGCCCGCACGCTGGACCTCGTCGTCACCGATGACGAGATCGAGGCCCGGCGGGCGGACTGGAAGCCGTTGCCGCCGCAGTTCGACTACGGAGTGCTGCGCAAGTACGCCAAGCTGGTCGGCAGCGCCGCGCAGGGCGCGGTCTGCGACTAGCGGCTAACGCCTACTTCGTGCCGAAGTCGACGGTCAGCCACACCTTGTGGTGGGCCCGGTCGAGGTAGACGTCGACACCGACGTTGCGGAAGTGCTTGTTCAGGATGTTGAGCCGGTGGCCGTTGAACGGCGCCCGTTCGTTGTACATCGCCTTCTGCAACGCGAGTACGCCGGCCTTCGACATCCGGTTGTTGTAGCCGATGTTCTCGCCGTCCCAGCTCCAGTGATAGCCGGCGCGGTCGAGCCGCCGGCCCAGCTGGGACTCGCCCTTGACCTGGTGCGACATCGTGTTCGAGCGGGCCATGGCCAGGTCATGGCTGCGTGCCGAGGACACGAGGTGCTTGTTCGTCCGCAGGGTGCGCAGGTGGTGCGCGCGCCGCTCGGCGTTGAGCAGCTTCGTCACCGCCGTGGCGATGGTGCGCTCGGTGGTGGTGCGCGCCTGGGCGGACGCGGTGCTGACGAACAGTGGGAACAGCAGCGCCACGACGAGCCCGAGGGCGACGACGAGCACGGGCCTGCGCCGCGCGGTGCGGACCTGCTCGCAGGCGGTGGGGGATGTGGAGAGAGGCATGTGTATCCGTCCGAGAGGTCAGAGCGGTTGTCTGGTGGGTCCCCCTGGACTCCGCACCCGAAGTGCGGACGCCGCTTCGCTACCCACACGAAGCGACGGTCACGGCCGTACTGCGATTCCCCCGGCATCCGGCGAGGCGGTGGGAATCTGTAGTGCGAACGTCGTGCCGGAACTGTGCCCACGGGACCTTGGTCCCTAACGCGTCGTGCGGGGAGACCACGCCCGTGGCCGCCGCCCGGCAGGCCGTGTACTGTTCGACGCGTGAGCCACCTCGTACTCATCAGCCGGCGCGCCGCCTAGGACCACCGAGTCCAGCGACGCGCTCACCCTTCGTGCCCCGGCACGAGGGGTTTTTTGTTGCGCTCACACCCACCAGCTCCATCAGAAGGGCATGTCGGATGACCAGCACCGCCGGCCACACCGGACCGAGCAGCGCCACCACCGAGCTGACCGGGGCCCAGGCCCTCGTCCGCTCGCTTGAGAACGTCGGCGCGGACGTCGTGTTCGGCATCCCGGGCGGGGCGATCCTGCCGGCCTACGACCCGCTCTACGACTCGACGAAGGTCCGGCACATCCTGGTGCGCCACGAGCAGGGCGCCGGGCACGCCGCCGAGGGCTACGCCCAGGCCACCGGCAAGGTGGGCGTCTGCATGGCGACGTCGGGCCCGGGCGCGACGAACCTGGTCACCCCGATCGCCGACGCCTACATGGACTCCGTGCCGATGGTGGCCATCACCGGCCAGGTCGGCCGCCCGATGATCGGCACCGACGCCTTCCAGGAAGCCGACATCTCCGGCATCACCCTGCCGATCACCAAGCACAACTTCCTGGTGCAGTCGGTCGAGGAGGTCCCGCAGGCAATCGCCGAGGCCTTCCACCTCGCGGCCACGGGTCGCCCCGGCCCGGTGCTCGTCGACATCCCGAAGGACGTGCTGCAGCTCTCGGCGCCGTTCGTCTGGCCGCCGAAGATGGACCTGCCCGGCTACCACCCGGTGACGCGCCCGCACGGCAAGCAGATCCGTGAGGCGGCCCGGCTCATCGCCGCCGCCCAGCGCCCGGTGCTCTACGTGGGCGGCGGCGTGCTCAAGGGACACGCGACGCGGCAGCTGGCCCAGATCGCCGAGCTCACCGGCATCCCGATCGTCACCACCCTCATGGCCCGCGGCGCGTTCCCCGACAGCCACCGGCAGAACCTCGGGATGCCGGGCATGCACGGCAACGTCACGGCGGTCACCGCGCTGCAGAAGGCCGACCTGCTCATCGCGCTGGGCACCCGCTTCGACGACCGCGTCACCGGCCGCCTGGACAGCTTCGCCCCGCACGCCGCGATCATCCACGCCGACATCGACCCGGCCGAGATCGGCAAGAACCGCGCCGCCGACGTCCCGATCGTCGGCGATGTCCGCGAGGTGCTGCTCGAGCTCGCGCCCGTGCTGCAGGCCGAGTACGACGCCGGCCACCGCGCCGACCTCACCGGCTGGTGGCGCCAGGTCGACAGCTGGCGCGAGACCTACCCCCTCGGCTACGAGGACCCGGCCGACGGCACCCTCGCCCCGCAGTACGTCATCGAGCGCCTCGGCGCGATCGCCGGCCCCGAGACGATCTTCACCTCGGGAGTGGGCCAGCACCAGATGTGGGCCGCGCAGTTCATCTCCTACGAGAACCCCTACACCTGGCTGAACTCCGGGGGTGCCGGGACGATGGGCTACGCGGTGCCCGCGGCCATGGGCGCGAAGGTCGGCTGCCCCGACACGCTGGTGTGGGCCATCGACGGCGACGGCTGCTTCCAGATGACCAACCAGGAGCTCGCCACCTGCGCCATCGAGGGCATCCCGATCAAGGTGGCCGTCATCAACAACGGCAACCTGGGCATGGTGCGCCAGTGGCAGACGCTGCTCTACGACCAGCGCTACAGCCAGACCGAGCTCGGCACCCACAA
>CAZZZE010000096.1:3649-8594 GCA_964658365.1 uncultured Jatrophihabitantaceae bacterium | reverse complement strand
ATGCTGGGGCTGCCCGAGCTGCTGGTGCTCGACGAGCCGACCAACGGCCTCGACCCGCCGCAGATCGCCGAGATGCGCGAGGTGCTGCGCCAGTACGCCCAGACCGGCCGCACGGTGATCGTGTCCAGCCACCTGCTGGCCGAGGTCGAGCAGACCTGCACGCACGTCGTCGTGATGCACCGCGGGCGCCTCGTGGCGTCCGGCTCGGTCGACGAGGTGGTGGCCGGCACCGCCGGCCAGCAGCTGGTCGTCGATGATCCCGAGCAGGCGTCCAGGGTGCTCGTCGCCGCCGGCATCGGCGTGCAGCTCGTCCCGGCCCGCCGTGCCCTGGAAGACGTATTCCTCGATCTGATCGGAGGCGACGACTGATGGCCGAGCGCACGCCCACACCACCCCCCGCCCCGACGTCGGCGGGTCGGCGGCGCTCGGTCAACGAGCGTGAGCTGTCCCGCGTCGCGGCCACCAGACGCGGCTTCCACGACCGGCTCGCCGCGCTCGACCCGAACCGGCCGCCGACCTTCGACCCGCGGCGGACGTTGCGGTTGCGGGTGGAGTTCGAGCGGCAGCTGCGCCGCCGCCGCACCCAGATCACGTTCGGCCTGCTGGCGCTGCTGCCCGTCGTCATCGCCCTGGCCTTCCGGCTGGGCGGCTCGGCCGGCTCCAACTCGCCGCAGCTCGTCATGCTGGCCACGGCCGGCGGCTTCAACTTCGCGCTGCTGGTCGAGTACGTGTCGGTCGGTTTCCTCATCGTCGTCGCGGTGGCGCTGTTCTGCGGCGACACGATCTCCAGCGAGGCGAGCTGGTCGTCGCTGCGCTACCTGCTGGCGCAACCCGTCCGCCGGCCCCGGCTGCTGCGCCAGAAGCTGATCGTCGGCGGCGCGCTGAGCTTCGCAGCCATCGTGGCGCTGCCCGTGTGGTCGTTCGTCGTGGGCGGGGTGTTCTTCGGCTGGAACCCCGCCCGCTCGCCCCTCGGCGGCACGTTCGGCACTGGCGCCTCGCTCTGGCGGCTGGCCGTCGTCATCGGCTACATCAGCATCCGCATGCTGACCTTCGCGGCGCTGGCGTTCCTGCTCTCGACGGCCGTCGACAACCCGCTCGGGGCGGTCGGCGGTGCGGTCATGGCCGCGGTGCTGTCGAGCATCATCGACCAGATCACCGCGCTGAAGTCCTACCGCGACTTCCTGCCCACGCACTACAACGACGCCTGGGTCGACACGCTCAGCTCGCCGATCCGGTGGGACGACATGATCCGGGGGACGGGCGTGGCGCTGGTGTACGGGGCGGTGCTGCTCGGGTACGCGTGGCTGCGCTTCGACCGCAAGGACATCACGTCCTGAACGCGGGCGACCTCACGAGGTAGCGGCGCGCCGCGCGCGGTAGGCGGCGACGTTCGCCCGGTTGCCGCACCCGCTGTCGCAGAAGCGCCGGGAGCGGTTCTTCGACAGGTCGACGAGTACGTCCGCGCAGTCGTCGGCCGCGCACGTCCGCAGCCGATCCAGCTCGCCGGACCGGATCACGTCGACCACGGCCATCGCCGCCTCGACCGCCATCCGGTCGGCCAGCGGGGCATGCGGCGGGGTCGCGTGCAGGTGGTAGTCCCAGTCGTCGTGCCGCACGAGCTGCGGCAGCGCCTGCGCGTCGGAGAGCAACCGGTTGACGATGCGCACCGCCTCGTCGACGTCGACCGACCACAGTGCACGCAACCGCGGGCGCATCGCCTGGACCCCGGCCAGTTCGGCCCTGGTCCGCCGGTGCGAACCCGTCCACCCCCAGGCGGCGACGAACGCGTCGAGCTCGGCGACGGTGTCCAGGCCGCCGTTGGTCTCGGTGTTCACCAGGGCGGCGGCGGCGACGAGCGCCACCTCCGTGTCATGAGCAAAAAGCACTTTGACTCCTGTCGTACCCGATCGCTACTGTCATGAGCATACGAGTAGTTGACTCATGACACGCGGAAGGCGGTCGAGATGGCGAAGGTCGCGACGGCAGGGCTCGGCCTGGCGGTGGTGTCGGCCGCGACGTTCGCCACGTCCGGCCCGTTCGCCGATTCCCTGATGGCCGCGGGCTGGTCGCCGGGTGCGGCCGTCACCTTCCGCATCGGCATCGCCGCGATCGCGCTGAGCGTCCCGGCGTGGCGCGCACTGGGCGGGCGCTGGCGCCTGCTGCGCCGCCACACCCGCGCCGCGGTGGCGTACGGGTTGCTCGCGGTGGCCCTGCCGCAACTGTTCTTCTTCAACGCCGTCCACCACCTCTCGGTCGGCGTGGCGCTGCTGCTCGAATACTGCGGCACGCTGCTCGTCGTGCTGTGGATGTGGGCGCGGCACGGGCAGCGACCCACGCCGTTGACCGCCGCCGGGGGAGTGCTCGCACTGGGCGGGCTCGTGCTCGTGCTCGACCTCACCGGCCCGCAGCGCGTCGATGCCGTCGGCGTCCTCTGGGCGCTCGGCGCGGCGGTCGGGCTGGCCGCGTACTTCGTCCTGTCGAGCCAGGGCAATTCCGGGCAGCGTGATGACGAGCTGCCGCCGCTCGCGATGGCCTGGGCAGGCATGGTCGTGGCCGCGCTGGCCCTCGTGCTCCTTGCGCTCGTGGGCCTCGTGCCGTTCGACGCCGCCACCCGCGACGTCCGGCTGGCCGGCCACTCGACCAGCTGGCTGGTGCCCGTCCTCGGGCTTTCGCTGGTCGCGGCGGTGATCGCGTACGTCACCGGCATCGCCGCCGCGCGGCGGTTGGGCGCGCGGGTGGCGTCGTTCGTCGGCCTGGCCGAGGTGCTGTTCGCGATCCTGTTCTCCTGGGTGCTGCTCAGCCAGCGGCCGTCCGCGCTGCAGGGCGTCGGCGCGGTGGTGGTGCTCGCCGGCATCGCGCTCGTGCGCCTCGGTGATCCGCCCGGCACCGTCCCCGTGGTCGCGGATCCTGTCGACGTCGCGACCGCGGCGGCGGGCCACGAGCGCGGGAGGTAGCTTCGTGCGGTGGAGCCGCCCGCGCACGCCCGGCAGGTGACGGTCCCGCCCGAGCGGCTCGTCCGGTGGCTGGCCGGGTTCGCCGAACGGCACGGCGAGACGGCGACGGTGGTCGGCCCCGATGTCGTCGCCCTCACCGGCGCCGACGGCGACCGGGCCTGGGTCCACGTTCCCTGGCCGCCGCTGGCCGACCTCACCGTCGACGCGCTGGCGCAGCACGCGACCCGGGCCCGGCGCGTCGGGGTGCTGCTGGTGCGCCGTGGCGGCTACGCGGCCGGCGTCTTCGACGGTGCCGAGCTGCGCACGTCCAAGGTCGGGTCACGCTACGTCCAGGGCACCACCAAGGCCGGCGGCTGGTCGCAGCAGCGGTACGCGCGGCGCCGCGACAACCAGGCCGCGGCCGCGTTCGCCGATGCCGCTGACACCGCCGCGCGCATCCTGGCCGCCGGGACGCTCGACGCGCTCGTGGTCGGCGGCGACCGCGACGCCGTCGCGACGGTCCTGGCCGACCGCCGCCTGGCGGCGTTGCCGGCGCCGTCCGGCCCGTGGCTCGAGGTGAAAGACCCCAAGCTCAAGGTCCTGCAGGCCACCGCCGAACAGTTTCGTGCGGTGCGCGTCTCACTCATCCCGTGAGCCTGAGACCGGCACCCATCCGGCTTTCGTAGGGTGTACGGATGCGCCGCGCCTGGTTGACCAGCGCCCGCGTCGAGCCTGCCGTCGCGCTGGGCGCCCGACTGGTCGTCGGCGTGCTCACCCTGGTGTACGCGCTGCTCAAGCTGCTGCCGGTCCGTCGCAAGGTCGTGCTGATGTCGAGGCTCTACGGCCGCACCTCGCAGGACTTCGAGCGGGTGCGCGACGAGATCGCCCGCCAGGACCCGTCGCTGCGCGTCGTCGTGCTCAATCACCGCAACACCAACCCGCTCGGCGTGCCGGGGCAGATGCTGCAGGAGATGTACCACCTGGCGACGTCCACGGCCTGCATCACCGACAGCTACATGGCCGCGCTCAGCGTGCTGCGCCACCGCGAGTCGCTCGTCGTGGTCCAGATGTGGCACGCGCTCGGCGCGATCAAGCGCTTCGGGCTGGCCGCCCTCGACACCGACGAGGGTCGATCGAGCCAGCTCGCCGCCGCGATGCGCATGCACCGCGGCTACGACTGGGTGATCGCCGGCGGCCGCCGGATGGTGGCGCCGTTCGCCGAGGCGTTCGGGGTGGCGCCCGCGCAGGTGCTGCCGATCGGGACGCCGCGCGTCGACATCCTGCACGACCCCGAGGTCATCGCGGCCAAGCGTGCCCGCATCCACGCCGCGCATCCGCACCTGGGCACCAAGCCGCTGGTGCTCTACGCGCCGACGTTCCGTACCGGCGAACCGGTGCGCGTCGACGACCTGCTCGACGCCCTCGGTCCCGACGACTTCGACGTGGTCGTCACCCTGCACCCGCTCGACCACCGCGACTTCTCCGACCGCCCCGCCGTCGTGCAGGACCCCAGCTTCTCGACGCTCGACTGGCTGGCCGTGGCCGACCACGTCGTCACCGACTACTCCGCCGTTGTCTTCGACGCCGCGGTCGTCGGCGTCCCGCTGTACTTCTACGCCTACGACCTCGAGGACTACCGGGCCCGCCGCGGGCTGTTCCTCGACTACGAGCGGGAGATGCCCGGCCCGGTGTCCACCGACGCCAAGGAGGTCGTCGCGGCCGTGCACGAGACCGCCGTCCACGGCACCGACACCCTGCTGGCCTCGGTGGCAGATTTCCGCGACGAGTTCGTCGCGCCGGCCGACGGCGGTTGCACGCGGCGCATCGTCGCGTTGGCCCTGGGCGCGTCACCGCAGGAGTTGCGCTGAGCGATCAACCGGACGCCGCGGGCGTCACAGCGCGGTAGAACTCGGCCATCACCGCTTGGTTGTAGGCCTCGGCGTCCAGGCTGACCCCGGGCACGCGGCCGGCGAGGAAATCGCGCATGGCGGCGGCCAGCGCTGCGTCGTCGC
>CAZZZE010000096.1:0-3639 GCA_964658365.1 uncultured Jatrophihabitantaceae bacterium | reverse complement strand
CCCCCCCCCCCCGCCCCCACCCCCGGCGGGAGCGCCCCGGACACCGAGTCGAACTCGGTGGTGACGACCGGCAGGCCCAGCGTCTGCGCCTCGAGCAGGACGACGGGCTGGCCCTCGTAGTCGCTGGAGAGCACGAAGCAGTCGCTGTGCGCCATGAACGCGTACGGGTTGGCCTGCTGGCCAGCCAGCACGACCGCGTCGTCGATAGCCAGCTCGGACACGTCCTGCTGCAACCGGCCGAGCAGCGGCCCGCCGCCGACGATCACCAGCCGCGTCTGGGGACAGGTGGCGTGCACCTGTGCGAACGCCGACAGTAGTCGGCGGTGGTTCTTCGCCTCGGTGAGGCGCCCCACCGTGACGAAGGTGCGCACGCCGGCCAGGTCGGGCAGCCCCGCCAGACCCTGCGGCGCCTCGGCGGCCAGCTGCCGGATGCGGTCGGCGTCGACGGTGTTGCGGGCGAACACGAAGCGATCGGGGTCGATGCCCCGACTGCGAAGCCGGGCGGCGTTGACCTGTGCGAGCTCGGCCGAGACGGACACCAGCCGCTGCGACAGGCCGTACATGGACGTCATCCGGCGCAGGTTGGCCCGCAGCCAGGGGCTCCGGCCCCGGCTCGACATCTCGGCCCGGATGTCGTTGTGCATCCAGGTCGCCCGCCACGGGGCGTCGGCGAGGGACAGCAGCTTGGCGAAGAACGCCGAGTACCCACCGAAGTCGACGACGACATCGAACCTTGCGGCGCCGAAGCAGCGCTGCCACTCGTCGCTGAGGTAGACGTCGGCCAGCAAGCGCCGGCGGTTGAAGGGCAGCCGGCCGCCGACGAGCGGGAACGGCGTGTGCCGGACCCGCCCCCAGGTCGTGCCGCCGAGTCGGGGCAGGACGCGCGCGCGGGCGTCGAGCGCGTCGACGATCTCCGGCGCCGCGCCGGACGCGGGGTAGGCGACGGTGACGTCGAAGCGTTCGTAGTCCAGGTGGCGCAGCAGCGACAGCGCCGACGAGGTGACCCCGTTGGCCTGCATGCCGCCGGAGTAGAACAGCACCTTGGTCCGCGCCGACTTCGGCCGCCGCTCGACCTGGCCCGGCGCCGGACCGTTGCGGAACACGGCGTCCAGGACGCGCTCGGTGGCGTGCCCGTCCTCGTCCGCGCAGAACTGCTGTCGGAAGGCCTGGTAGGCCGGCGGCACGTCGATGTCTGCGAGCTCCCGCACGGCGGCCACCACGCCGGCGACGTCCGAGCACACCGGCCCGGGCAGCTCGTCAAGCCCGGTGTACAGGCCGCGCGCCTCGCGGTAGTCGGCCGCGTCGGGGGCGTAAATGACGACGGGCCGCTGCGTCGTCACGTAGTCGACCAGGACGGAGGAGTAGTCGCTGACCAGCACGTCGGCGACAGCCAGGACGTCGTTCGTCGGAACGTGATTCGGGACCAGTCGGCCGGCTAGTCGCCGGTCGGCGCGCGCCCGTTCGTACACCCGCTGATGGATCTTGACGAGCAGGCGGAAGCCGGGCTTGAGGCCCTCGGCCATCGCGACGACCGCCGAGCACATCTGGTCGAGGTCGTCGTCGGGGCGGTCGAACGACCCGCGCCAGGTCGGCGCGAACAGTACGGTGCGCTGGCCGCCCGTGGTGTCGAGACCGCTCGCGTGCAAGCGGGCGAGCGTCCGGTCGAGGTCCGCCGCGACGGTACGGTCGATTCGCGGTGTGCCGACGCGCAGCAGCGCACCGGGGAACAGCTCGCGCAGCCGGTAGGCGTCCAGGTACATCTGCTCAGTGCGTTCGTTCGGAGTCAGCAGGTAGTCGGCGGCGAGGAAGTTGCGGACGATGTTGACCGATTCGGCACCGCCGCCCGGCATGTCGTAACCCATCGCCTTCAGCGGCGTCCCGTGCCAGGTGTTGAGGTAGACCTGCCCGGCCCTTTTCGCGAAGGCCTGTGGGAACGTCGCGTTGTTGATCAGGTGACCTGCCGTCCCGAGCTCGCGGTAGTACTGGGGCGAGCGACGTCGCACGAAGCGAACCCGTGGACTGCCCGCGAACTCGCGGCGCGCCGGATCGTGCGCCGGCTCCAATGTCCAGACGAAGCGCAGCGAGCCCAGATCCGGGGCGGCCAGCAGCGCCCGGAAGACAGCCTCCGGGTTGCAGAGCAGGCCGCTGCCGCCGAACGACTCGAGAAACACGGTGTCGGGTTGCAGCGGCGCGCGCCGTCCCCGGCGGGCGACCTCGTGCTCGGCCACGCTCGCGGCGCGCCGGACGGCCGCCCGCGCCGGCGAGACGATCGGTCCCGCACCTCCCACGCGCACGGGGCAAGGTTACCGACGGCGCGCGGAGTTCATCCGCGAGCCCACGACGAGCTGTTTAGGCCACTGCCCCGTCTGGTAGGCATGGGACATGTGGATGGTCCCGGAAACCCTGTCGTGACGGCTCCCGACATCGCCCCATTGACGCAACGTCCGGCATGGCAGGAGCTCACGGCCCACCACGCCGAGCTCGCCGACGTGCATCTGCACGAGCTGTTCACCCAGGATCCCGACCGAGGCACCACGTTCACCGCCGAGGCCGAGGGCATCTACCTCGACTACTCGAAGAACCGCATCACCGCCGACACCGTCCGCCTGCTCGTCGAGCTGGCCGAGCAGTCCGGGCTCGTCGAGCACATCGCCGACATGTTCGCCGGCGAGAAGATCAACATCACCGAGGACCGCGCCGTCCTGCACGTCGCGCTGCGGGCCCCGAAGAGCGAGCGCATCACCGTCGACGGCGTCGACGTCGTCCCCGCCGTGCACGAGGTGCTCGACCGGATGGCCGAGTTCGCCGACCGGATCCGCGGCGGCAAGTGGCTCGGCCACACCGGCAAGCCGATCACCAACATCGTCAACATCGGTATCGGCGGCTCCGACCTCGGGCCGGTGATGGCCTACGAGGCGCTGCGGCACTACTCGGCCCGCGAGCTGACGTTCCGCTTCGTCTCGAACGTCGACGGCACCGACTTCGCCGAGGCCACCCGCGACCTCGACCCTGCGCAGACGCTGTTCATCGTCTCGTCCAAGACGTTCACGACGCTCGAGACGATGACGAACGCGACGACGGCGCGCAACTGGATCCTCGCCGCGCTCGGCAGCAAGGCCGCGATCGCCAAGCACTTCGTCGCGGTGTCGACGAACGGCGACGCGGTGTCGGAGTTCGGCATCGACGTCATGAACATGTTCGGCTTCTGGGACTGGGTCGGCGGCCGCTACTCGATGGACTCCGCCATCGGACTGTCGACGATGATCGCCGTCGGTCCCGAGAACTTTCGACGGTTACTGGCTGGTTTTCATGCCATGGACACCCACTTCCGCACCGCCCCGTTCGCCGAGAACCTGCCGGTGCTGCTCGGGCTGCTGACCGTCTGGTACGCCGACTTCTTCGACGCCCAGACCCAGGCCGTCCTGCCCTACGACCAGTACCTCAAGCGCTTCCCGGCCTACCTGCAGCAGCTGACCATGGAATCCAACGGCAAGCACGTCACCTTGCGCGGCGAGCGGGTCGACTACGCCACCGGGCCGGTCTACTGGGGCGAGCCCGGCACCAACGGCCAGCACAGCTTCTATCAGCTCATCCACCAGGGCACCGAGCTCATCCCGGCCGACTTCATCGGCTTCACCC